>NZ_JAGJEE010000024.1:0-80135 GCF_018100885.1 Pseudoalteromonas sp. MMG013
TTATTGATGATGAGTCTACTGATAGGTATATTCTAAAACGTGTGTTGAAAAAATCAGATAAGACGGGCCAAATATTTGAAGCATCTAATGGTCAAGAAGCTTTGTTGTTTTTGGCCGAGCATGAGCGTGGCATTAAAGCATTCCCAGACTCCTTTCCACCATTAATTGTATTTTTAGATATCAACATGCCAATTATGGGAGGGTTTGAATTTTTGGAGGAGTTTTCAAAATTAAGGAAAAATAAAACGATCTATCAAACATGCTTTTTTGCGATGTTTACCTCCTCAGATATGCAACAAGATATTGAAAGAGCCGAGTCATTTGAATTTGTAAAAGGCTACATCTCTAAAGCAACCTTCACGTTAGAAAAGTATAAAGCGATTCTGGCTCAACTTAATTGAACGATGCGTCTTTTGTGGTTTACCTCCAATCTGACAATGTCATGTAGAAAAAGGTCAGATTGGAGCAAGCCTTTGTTTGTATTACGATTAAACTAGCACCCATTACTTGGCCAATGACAAATAAATGTAGCACCAGCCTTACCATCAGACTCTACTGTAATTTTGCCCCCTTGATGCTCTAATATTTTCTTCCCAATAGCCAAGCCCATGCCACTGCCTTCAACTTCATCTCTAGCTCTTAGCGTTTGAAATTGCTCAAATATAATATCTTGGTTTTTAATAGGGATCCCACAGCCATCATCTTCAATAAAGATACGATACATATTGGCTTGCTTTTCATAATGCACTTTAATGCATCCGCACTTATTTGGATGGTGTTTAACTGCATTCGAAATAAGAATATTGATAACTTGATTAAATAAAGTGCGTGGTAATGTTACCCGTCCAGAATCAATATCAAATTTAAAACGATGCGCATCAAATTGCTCAACACAATACACAACCGCTTCATTGAAATCAAAATCTGAATACGCTTCACTGTGTTTACCTACACGAGAGTACATCAGTAAGTCCGTTATCATTTGTTGCAGCCGTTCAGCTCGACTATTAATAAGCATTAGGTTAGTTTGACTTTCTTCATCGATATTCAAACCGATATCTTCTAATACCCAGGTAGTTAAATTCGCGATGGCATTGACTGGGCTTCTCAATTCATGAGAAGCCAGATAAATAAAATCAGCTAGTTCCTTTTTGGCCAACTCAAGCTCCGACTGCAAGCGCTTATTTTCTGTTTCGAGGCTTTTGTCGCTCATGACTTTCAAATTATTTTTGATAGCAGTTGTCCTTCTTTAGTTTATGCCTACTTAAATACATAGTCGAAAACCGAGAAATATGTATTACATGCTTATTATATTGTAGTAACACAAGTAAAACATATACAAGCCAGCTCACACTTCCCCCTGAAGCAATGATTTATAAGTCTGTTACACCATACCGCTAGACATCAGTGGCAATAACCATACTAACACCAGGTAATTAATGGCGCACACTTTCAAGTATTATGATGCATCGTCTCCCTAAGGTTGGTTATGCTGGAATTCACCTACCAATATAATAGGCACTATATTGGCAAAGCCTAAGAACAATATTTGGGCAAAAAAATACCCAGCCTAGCTGGGTATTTACAAAAATTAACTTTATTTCGTCAATTATAGAATTTCTAGTAACTCAACATCAAATACAAGTGTTGAGAAAGGTGCGATTGATGCACCTGCGCCACGCTCACCGTAAGCAAGCTCATGTGGAATGTATAAACGCCACTTTGAACCAGCAGGCATAAGTTGTAGTGCTTCAGTCCAGCCAGCGATAACGCCGTTTACTGGGAATTCAGCAGGCTCACCACGATCATATGAGCTATCAAATACTGTACCATTGATTAATGTACCGTGATAATGAACACGTACTTTAGAATCAGCTACCGGCTTTTCACCTTCGCCAGTTGTAACAACTTCATACTGAAGACCTGATTCAGTTACAGTAATTTCAGTGCGCTTTGCATTTTCTTCAAGGAATGAAATACCTTCAGCTGCAAGTACTTTAGATTCTTCTTCACGACGAGTTTGAATTTCAGTATTGATTTTTTCAAATGCAGCTTGGATCTCAGGGATCTCAACACGCATTGCTTCACCAGCATAAGCGTCTTTCATACCTTCAAATACTGAGTGCAAGTTTAAACCTTCAAAAGGGTTTGCTTTAAGTTGCTCACCCATTTGTAAACCAATACCGTAGCTTGCTTTTTCAGCATCTGTATTAAATAAATCTGACATTCTTAATTTCACTTTTTTGTTTCTATTAAAAGACCCGCGCAGTGTAACATAGCCATTATCGAGTTTAAATGCGATTAATCGAGCTTCTCAGCTTGCCATTGCTTGATTTGCAACACAGTATAAGTGGCAAAAGGCAAGCTAACGAGTAACCCGGCGATTAATTCAGCACTGTACCCTGATAGTGTTTCAGAAAAGTAATAACCAAACCCAAACACACCACAGAGACTGATAATTATCGCGCTTAATAATGGTGATAGTTTCTCATATTTACTGATCAAGTGACCGACAAGTAAATTAAATAGAAATGTATAGACGAGGGTAGTTACTAAATTAGGGTCTTGCTGGCCATCAATTGATAATACCAAAGCCATTTCCAAGCCACTTAAATAAAAGAAACTAAATACTATCCACAACGCACAATGTTTAACTAAATCAATAGACATACAAGCTCCAAACGAAAAAAACCGCCGTTAGGCGGTTTTTAGAATGAGGTGGCGGAGAGATAGGGATTTGAACCCTAGAAGGGCTACAAACCCTTGCCGGTTTTCAAGACCGGTGCTTTCGACCACTCAGCCATCTCTCCGTTGTTGGCGCGAATACTAGTGGTTTTTTATGGCAGTGTAAAGAAAAACATAATTTTTTTGAATTATTAATAATACTGTTTCGGTCTGCGAGCAAACCACGCCCCACACATACACAAACAAAATAAGCCTAAACTCACCAATGTAAAATTGATTGCAACTACAGAAAACTCTTTAACGGGTAACGCTACATTAAGTGCTAATGGCAATAAAGAAAGGCTACCAACAAATAGCAGTACTTTTAACGCGCGATAAAATTCGAATCGACGGCTATAATTCATCCATCCAGACAAAGCGCTAACAATAACTCCGGATGCAATAAGTGCAAGTTTGACTTCAGACGTATTAGAAAAGATATACGTACTTATTAATGAACCTATTAAGCCCCAACTAAGCCATACCCACCAGCTTTCTCGTTCTTTTAAAAATAAATTACCCATGATCTGACTTCTATTATTGTTTTTCAGACAGCTATAGATTACCAAATAAATCGGGCATAAAACAACCATTGATATAATATTCATAATTAGCGCTAAGCCTTGACGGATATAGGCGCATTTAAAACAAAAAAGCCTTAGTTTACACTAAGGCTTTTTTAAATAATGCAATAATAAATTATGCAGATTTTTTACGTTGAGAAGCTTTTTGAGCCTGTTTTTGTTCTTTTCTCTGACGAAGTACTTCTTGTGCTTCGTGGCCGATATGCCCTTCTCCGCGCTCCTGTGCTAATTGAATTTGCTTTTGACGCTCAGCAAATCGTGCGCGTTGCTCGTCGGTTAAGCTATCATGACAATGATGACAAGACACGCCTTCCATGTAGTGCTCTTGCTTCATTTCTTCTTCAGTAATAGGCATACGACATGCATGACATTGCTCATATGAGCCTTTTTGTAAATCATGGTCCACTGCAACCCGGTTATCAAATACAAAACATTCGCCTTCCCATAATGTTTCTTCTTTAGGGACTTCTTCTAAATACTTCAGTATGCCGCCTTCCAAATGATAGACTTCATCAAAGCCCTGCTCCTTCATATAAGCCGTTGATTTTTCGCACCGGATCCCGCCAGTACAAAACATAGCCACTTTTTTATGTTTTTCAGGGTTGAGGTTATTTTCCGCCCACTCTGGAAATTCTCGGAAAGTTTTCGTTTTTGGGTCGATAGCGTGTTTAAAGGTCCCAATTTCAATTTCATAATCATTACGAGTATCAACCACTACGACCTCAGGATCTGAAATAAGCGCATTCCAGTCTTGTGGTTTAACATAACTACCAACGACTTCTAATGGATCAATCCCCTCAACACCCATAGTAACGATTTCTTTCTTAAGTTTTACTTTGGTGCGATAAAAAGGGCAAGTTTCATCAAAAGACTCTTTAGAAACAATATTATCTAAACTAGGTTGTGATTCTAACCATGCTAGTAACGCATCAATTCCTTCGCGCTTTCCAGCCACGGTACCATTTATTCCTTCAAGTGCTAATAACAATGTGCCACGCACATCGTGTTGCTCCATGACATCATGTAATGGTTGACGTATTTGTTCAAAATTAGGTAACGATACAAATTTATAAAGTGCACATACTACAAACGGTTTAGACATTGATATTCCTATAATCAGCTTTTTTTGTCTATTCTTGGGTTTTTTTTGACCCCATAGATCATTTAACCGGAACGTAAATCCGGCGCTAGAGCGCGTATTGTACGGATTTTTGTTTTAATTGCAAAAACCTTGCTAACAAAACGCTTTTTACTATTAGTGAACGGCTTAGCTTTGCTATAATGGCCTGTCATAAAAAAAATTGTTTTGGAGAAAAACGCTTTGCACTTTACCGAACTGGGCATAGACACCCGATTAGAAACACAACTTGCACACCAAGGGATCACTTCACCAACTGAGATCCAAAGTCAGGCAGTACCAACCGCGATTGCTGGCCATGATGTGTTTGCTCAGTCTAAGACCGGATCGGGGAAAACGCTCGCGTTCTTGCTACCTGCAATTCACCGCGTTATGAAACAACGAGCCCTCAGTAAACGAGACCCTCGAGTGCTCATTATTGCCCCAACTCGGGAGCTTGCAACCCAAGTATTTTCGCAATGCCGATTGTTAATTGCAGGAACCAGTATATCGGTTGTAAAAGTACTCGGTGGTGAAAACTTTAATGACCAAGTTAAAGCATTGCGTAAAGATCCCCAAATTGTCATTGGTTCTCCGGGCCGGATTGCCGACCATTTAGAGCAGCGTTCATTACAATTGTCTGGGCTAGAGCTTCTTATATTTGATGAAGCCGATCGCATGCTTGATTTAGGATTTGCTCCACAATTAAATCTCATTAATGAACAAGCTAACCACCGACTGCGCCAGACATTATTATTCAGCGCGACACTCGATCATGCACAGGTAGAAGTTACGTCTCGCAATCTTTTACGTGCACCTAAAAAGATCATTTTAAGTGATGCGCATCAACAGCATGGTGATATCAAACAAACATTATTCTTTGCTGATCACCTTGATCATAAAGATGCATTATTAAAACACTTCGTGACCCAAGATAACGTAGGGCAATGTATCATTTTTACCGCAACGCGAAATGACACCGTGCGTATAAGTGAACTGCTGAATACACTGAAGATTAAAGCGGTTGCCCTTGCTGGTGACTTACCGCAAAATAAACGTCTCGATATTATGGATACATTTAGTCGAGGTTTATTTAAAGTCTTAGTAACGACCGATGTGGCATCTCGAGGTCTTGATTTGTTAAGTGTCACTCATGTAATTAACTTTGATTTACCCAAACAAGCCGAAGAATATGTCCATCGTATTGGCCGTACTGGCCGCGCTGGTTTCAAAGGCACCGCTATCTCATTAGTTGGCCCAAAAGATTGGAACAGCTTTGTTGCCATCAAAAATTACCTCAATGATACATTATCATTTGAAAGTGTTGATGGGCTAGAAGCTAAATTTAAAGGCTTTAGACCACCAAAACCTAAAACTACAAAATCAGAAAAAGTAAAACCCGCCCAACCTAAGGCGGCCAAAAAACCGCTGAGAAGAAAGCCAACAAAGCCTAAAAAGGCCATCCCTGCCCCATTTGATATTGACGGGCATGCTCCATTACGTCGTAAACCAAAGCCAACAGAGGAATAACCATGCTGGGTAGCATTCAAAATTTAATGATCAATGAATTATGTGCCGAAGGCGCATACCTAGACGGTCGCGAGTTAGGCGAGGTTTTTTTACCTAAAGCTGAAGTTGAGTCTCATCTAGAGCTAGGTGATAGCATACAAGTCTTTATCTTCCAAGATTCTCAAGGCCATATGACCGGAACCACGCAGACACCCATTGCACAAGTGGGTGAATTTGCACTGTTGCGCGTAAAAGAGATTAACAGCTTTGGGGCATTTCTTGATTTGGGTATCAGCAAAGATATCCTCGCGCCTTTCAATGAACAAAAACCAAAAATGCGCGATGGTCATAGTTACTTAGTTAAGTTATATCTTGATAATGCGAGTCAACGATTATGTGCTTCAAGTAACATCAATAAATTTGTTAATAAAATAGAGCCCGAATATACACCACTAGAAGAAGTCAATTTAATTGTCGCCTCAAAAACTGATATTGGTTATAAGGTGATTATTAATGAGCAGCATTTAGGTGTTATATTTTTCAATACTATATTCAAGCGTATGTTTATCGGCCAAAAGCTTAAAGGCTTTGTCAAAACAGTACGCGAAGATGGTAAAATTGATGTCGTACTTGAAAAGCCAGGTATGGCAAAGGTGACCGGTTTAAGTGAGCAGATTTTAGCAGAACTCACTGCCAAAGGTGGCTTTATACCCCTTGGTGATAAGTCAGATCCAGAACTCATAAGAAAAACTTTCTCGACCAGTAAGGCAAACTTTAAAAAAGCAATTGGTGGATTGTTTAAGCAAGGTAAAATTGATATCGAAGCTAAATCAATTACCCTACGAAAATAATTTGCAATTATATCTAAAGGCCCACTATTCGGCGGGCCTAGTAAAGGCATTTGAGTGCATTTGCTCTTCCCTCTAAATTATGACACTTTTTTACAAATATACTACGTATTTATAGCTATACTAACACCCTGAATAAAAAGGATATGTATGAAAAGTACGATTGGATGTATCATTATCTGTATCACGCAAACTGGGTGTATTTTTGTGCCTAAGGATGTCACCTATTATGATGAAAAATGCCAAGTTTATGCGAAGAAGAGTACGCTTGAATCGTCAAACAAAATGATCACGCTAAGTGCATGTGGAAATGAAGTAACGTGTGGCGCAGCACTTGCGAGCGCAGGGTTAGTCAGTGCAGCTAGTTTGGTGGTATCAGGATCCATTTCTGTGATTGCCAACACGGTTTACTGGATTGAAAAAGAAAAAGGCTGTATCACTGACACGCAAAAGAAAGTACACCCTAAACAGCAGCTCGTACCAAAACCAACTGATACGTTACATGACATTTCTGTTAAGGAAGAAATAGTCACAAGTGGGCGCACCTAAAAAGCTTGAACTATTCATGTTATTCCAATGGTAAAGAACACTATATATTCAGAGCTTATGCAAACCGCCTAACTATCAAAAACCGTACAATGAAAATGCAACTAAGCTGTGTTCACTTAATGACTGTGGCTAATACATCCGAATAATTCCCCCATCATAAACCCCTGAACGACATTCCCTAATGTCGATGGTATGTACAATAGTGAAAAGTCGAAATTTGTAACGCATTTTTGCCACAAAGTACATACTTTAAACAATAAAGTGGGCAAAGTATCATAAACAACTTGTATGCTTTAGGTACCTTATTTGTAAGCCATTCATGAATTAATAATTACAGTTATATCTTATAATAAAATGTAATTTTGCTTACTTATGCGATAAGATTACCATCCAGCCCCTTTTAAATTATTACCACTATTCATAAATCTATGAATAGTTCCTCCCATTTACTAATTCAAGGAAAGACCATGCCCAAGCTTACCTTTTTGGCCTCATCCATTGCTGTTACCCTTGCTGTTTTGAGCACGAGTGCTGAGTCAACTGAGCAACAAATAAAATTAACCACAGAAGTAATAGAAGTTACAGGCACACGTAGAAGCTTACGAAGCATTTCAGAAAGCACTGTACCTGTTGATATTATAGGTATTGATGACATGGAAAGTTCAGGTCAACTTGAGTTGAGTCAAGTATTAACTACTTTGATCCCAAGTTTTAATTTTCCGAATTCACAATTGGCCGATGGCACTGATCATGCCAGACCGGCTGTATTACGAGGGTTAGCACCAGACCATACTCTGGTACTTATTAATGGTAAACGTCGCCATGCCGGAGCGCTACTTAACTTAAATGGCACCGTAGGGCGTGGATCATCCGCTGTAGATTTAAATACAATACCAACAGCTGCCATTAAACGCATTGAAGTGTTACGAGATGGCGCCGCCGCTCAATATGGTTCAGATGCAATTGCTGGTGTTATCAACATCATACTAAAAGATGCTAACCATGGTGGCAGCGTGTCGTTAACCTATGGGCAGCATGATACTCAAATGGCAGGCTCAGCGCAGCTAACACAAATCTATGCTAACGAAGCAGGAGATCTGGCCTTCAGAAAAGGCAGCGATAGAAAACGAGTTGATGGTGAGACAACCACTTTCAGTGCCAATATTGGCTTTAGACCGTTCGAACATGGATTTATTAATCTCGCAGCTGAACTAAGGGACAAAAATGCCACTAACCGCTCTGGTATTGACCAACGTGAACAATATTCGCGTGACGGAAACGATAATCTTGACACAAGAGAGTTCTCAGCACAGCGTTATAATCACCGCTTTGGTAAGCCAGAAACCCAAGACCTCGCACTATTTTACAATGCAGGTTTAACGCTTGATGATGATGCTCAGCTATATTCTTTTGGCAGTTACTCAGCCCGCGAAGGAAACTCAGGGGGATTCTTTAGACGTGCAAAAGACAGTAGAAATGTTTCTGAAGTATACCCTGATGGATTTTTACCTCAAATAGAGTCAGATGTAAAAGACCTTTCTTTTGCTATTGGTATTTCTGGAACTCATGAGAACTGGGATTATGATTTAAGTACAAATTACGGTCGGAATGAGTTTTCATTCGCGGTGGTCAATAGTATTAATACTTCTATGGGCCTTGCGAGCCCAACAGAATTCGATAATGGCGCGCTTATTTATGGACAATGGCTAGTTAATGCTCAAGCAAAAACAGATTTTGATTTAGGCTTTTACGACAGTGTATTTTTTACCGTCGGTGGTGAGTATCGAGATGAAAACTACAAGATCAACGCTGGCGAACTTGCGTCATACCTTACCGTGCTTGATTCACAAGGCCTACCTGTTGCCGCAGGAGGCGCACAAGTACTTGCTGGTTTCTCACCGGCCAGCGCGGTAAACGAATCAAGAGATAACATTGCATTGTTTGCCGAATTTGATACATATATCAATGAAAGCGTAAACGTCATATTCGCAACCCGTTTTGAAAATTATAGCGATTTCGGTTCAACATTAACGGGAAAACTAGCATCGCGTTATGTCGTAAACGAACAACTATCGTTGCGTGGTGCCATTAGTTCTGGATTCAGAGCGCCTTCATTGGCACAAACGTCCTATAAATCTGTAGCCACTGTTTTTGAAAATGGCGTGCCCAATGAAGTTGGCTTATTCCCCGTTAATACAGCTGCCGCCCAAGCGCTTGGCGCTAAGCCGCTAGAAGCTGAAAAGTCCACCAATATGACCGGTGGGTTTATTTATGAACGCGACCAATTTAGCTTTACGCTCGATGCTTACCAAATAGATATCAACGACCGAATTGTACTATCTGAAAACTTAAGTGGATCCGCGGTAGAGCAAATATTAACAGAGGCAGGTGAGAATAATGTTCAGCGGGTACGCTACTTCACCAATGCCATTGATTCTCGTACTAAGGGGGTCGATATAGTAGCGACTTACAATTTTGATGTTAAAAACCTAGGCCAATTAAGGCTCAGTGCCGCGATAAACTTTAATGATACAGACGTTACTAATGTCAAAGCAAACCCTGCAGAACTTTCAGCATTAGGTGAAAGTTATCAATACTTTGCGCGTCGCGAAATTGCCCGTTTTGAAGAAGGTACACCTAAAGACAAATGGAACCTTGTTGCAAAGTGGCACTATCAGCAATTTACGACAACGCTAAAAGCAACACGTTATGGAGAAGTGGTTGATTCATCGAGCAACATTGATAACGACGAGGTGCTTGCAGCAAAATGGATCGCAGACTTAGATGTCGCTTACCGCATTAACGAGCAATGGCGCATTGCCATGGGGGCAAACAACCTATTTGACCAATATCCTCAGGATACCGTTAGTAATATTGGATTTAGTAACTTTAATCAAATATTCCCCTACTCTGGCTTTTCTGCTTACAACACCGATGGGCGTTTTGTTTACGCGAAAGCATCTGTCACCTTTTAATAAGCCGTCATTAAAAAAGCCAAACAATAGTTTGGCTTTATATTTCTTTCAGTTTAAGAAAGACTCTAGTGCAGTGCAGCTGTAAATGGAATACTCTTACAGATCTCAGCTTCGGCAATTAACACCTCTTCTAAGCGTGTATCAATGAGCGCTTTGTCGAAGTATTCATACGCCAATTCAACAAATAGATTTTTATGCTTTTCTTCTGATTTAGCAATGGCCACATAAAACTCTTTTTCTTTGCCTTCAGGCAAAGCTTCTGCGACCAAAGAGAACCGTTCGTGTCCTCTCGCTTCTATAACAGCAGCAACCAATAGGCGGTCAATTAAAAATTCGTCTTTACCGTTTCTAAAAATGGCTCTAATTTTTTTTATATAAGGGTCTTTTTGATCATTACCTAAAATTATTTCTCGTTCATTCAGCAACTTTAACACTTGTTTAAAATGGATCATTTCTTCAATTGCGAGATCAGCCATCGCCTTCACTAATTTTATTCTGTCTGGATAATGGCTCAACATAGACATGGCCATACCTGATGCTTTCTTTTCTGCTGCGGCGTGATCTTGTAAAAAGGTGCCAAAGTCTTCAAGTACTTTGTGTGTCCATTCAAATGGTGTGTGATATTTTAATTCAAACATACTTACTTCTCTTTTATCCTACCTTTCTACTCATTCATAAATATCTAGTAAAAAGCACTAACTAAAAATTGCGTGCATTCTATCGCACATACCAGCGATGACAAAGGCTAAATTGGCGATAATAACACCGTATCTTTATCGACTTTGCCTTCTCGCGTAGAAGGCACTTTGAGTGGGTGTTTTATCATATTCCAAGCCGTCACTTTGCCCTTTTTATTCAAAAACGGCATTGTCGCTTGCGTTTCTACCTGTAAAAAATCAGCAAGCTGACTCATTGCATCATCCGTCGCTAAATTTAATTCAACATAATCGAGGTAGTGTTCATTGAAAAAATTAATCGCTACTGCTTTATGCTCATTGTAACACTGTGTTAGAAATTGATTATCGCTTGTATTATTAGGCGTGAGGCCATTAAACGTCGTTAAATAGCACCGTTTAATGGTGTCATTAAATCCACCTTGCTCACTAAATAAATTGTTCGACATCCGTGTTAATAACTGCGATATAGAAGGAAGCCACTGATCAAGGGCTCTATCCAAGTATATGTATTTGGCATCTGAATAGCGATTAGCTAACATTCGATAATCATTAAAGATTGGGGTGTCTGCTAAGACTTCAGCATTTTGAAACGTTTGTCTCGTATAAGCGGTATGTGCCGTCTTAAACCCCAGCTCTAAACATGCTACACATACGCTAGTTGTACCCGTTCTAGGCAGGCCCACTATAAACACTTTTTTCATTAAACGATATACACTATTAAACTCGTTGCACTGAGCCCTGATAATACCAAAAACGTTAACGCCATGCCCACGACTCGAAGTTTTAAATTCTCTCGCTTAATCGCTTGCCAATGAATAACCCTAGCTGCAAGAAACCCAACGCCAGCAGTATGCACTACCCAAGAGCTAATACCTTGAAACTCTAATATAAATAATAATATAAGGGTAAGCGGAGTATACTCACTAAAATTTGCGTGAGCCCTAATGGCATTCGTTAAAGACCGATTTCCACCATCCCCAAGCCCTACTTTTTGTTTTTTGCGAATCGCTATAATTTCAAAGCTTAATTTAATATAAAATAATGTAAGCAAAGCCGCATACAGGCTGATAGTCATTGGTCACCTTGCCATGAATTAATGTAAAGTGACCAATATAGCGAAAATAAACGTAGAGCACCGCTTTTTTTAGTTATCAATTGTGTATACCGCATAGACTTTGGCGTTTAGGGTTAATGCCCCAGTGTTGTAAGCTTGTTCAACATTTCCTGATGATGCATCCATCAGCTTCATTGACTCAGCGCGTGCGTATGGCGTACGAGGTGTTTCCATGGGCGAGAATGATACAGAATACAGGCCATCTAACTTAACTTCAAAATCACTCGCAAGCTCTTTTGCTGCCAATTTAGCATCCTTAATTGCCGCCTTGTTTAAGTCTTTCATTAACGTACTTCTATTACTGACTTCAAACTGGGTGTTATTAAACTCATTAATGCCAGCATCAACCAATTTTTTTAGTAATACAGGATAGTCCTCAAGCTTTTTCAACGTCAATGTGAGTGCACGGCTGACTCGAAAACCCTCGAACTCTTCTTGATTAGTTGTGCGATTATAACGAGTTTGCCTATAAACATTAAGCTGTTCAGCATGAATATCGTCCACTCGAATATGGTGAGACTTGGCGATAGCAATTGCATTGGCCATTATATCATCCACGGTTGCTTTTGCCTCTGGAAGCGCTTTACTCTTTTGCGTAATTGCAACTCGAATAACCGCCTGATCAGGTTGCACCTGCATGTGCGCATTGCCTTGGACATAAAGATGAGGCGTTAGTGGCAAAGAGCCTGCATAACTGTGTGCACAAAGCAGTGCTGCAACAATGGTCGAAATTAGTTTCATATTTGTATCCTTATATATTACTGCTAAACATTGAAACATAATGGCCTTAATCATGGCTGAATATTATAGGCATCTCTTAACCCTTGCTCTATAAACACCATCTCCTGTTTAAAAAACAGACCTTTATGTGCGTCAATAATCATTTGCTGCAAAGCGCTATTTTCAAGTGCTAGCTCGAACAAACTAACTGCCTTTCTGCCTTGTTCTGAGTTAGCACAAGCAATATAACCAAATATTGTGAGGTCCGCACTCTCTATTTGATGATAAGTCACGCCATCACGTTGTGCTTGTTGTTTATGATGCTCTATGAAAACTGACGTATATTCAATAATACCATCCAGCTTTCCTTGAATGAGCATTTCACGCAGCCGATAAGCACTATTAGCCCCCTCTCCTACAATCAAATTATTACGGTAGGTTGCTATGAAATCGTCTACTTCCTTTCCATAAGAACGCCCTTTAGTCACACCCACACGTAACCCTTTAGAAACGACAATATCTTTCAAAGAAAGCTTTTTTGGTAAATTAGGATGACCACGAAGGATCAACCTGTTGGCTGGAAATGCCATCAACGGATATTCAACAAACAAAGCGATTGCTTCACGCTCAGCTGTTTTTACTTTGTTATATAAGCAAATATTCGGATAGGTCTCAAGCTCACGCCACTCTCTAAGGCGGCTTGCTGGAATAAACTCTAATGACACTCTACCCTGAAGTTCGCGTTGCACGTTCAACAATAGCATCGTAGCTAAGTCTGTTGGTTCTTCACCTAAGCTTGGATTGTAATCTGATGCAATTTGAATTTTCAACGGCCGAGTATCCGCCATTGATGTAAATAAAACCAACGCTAGAAAACAGATTTTGAGCATTTATGCCTCCAGTTAGGTGAATAAAATGCGTATCTCCTTAGCACTTGAATTATAAGTATAGAGTATTTTTGATACAAAAAAGCCAGCATGTGCTGGCTTAAATAAAGTGAATTAGATACTACAACGTTTGTAATTTCTATATTTAGGTAACCAGTAATTTCGGTTAATAGCAGCCCAAATCGCATCATCATCCATTTCAAGCGCAACACCTTCTTCCATTGCGGCTTTAGCAACTGCGAACGCAATGCGTTTGCTCAGCGCTTCAATCTCAACTAATGCAGGAAGTAAACTGCCTTTACCAGTATTGGCAAGCGGTGACGACTCAGCCAATGTTTTACTTGAAACCATTAACATTGCGTCTGTAATGCGTGTCGCTTTAGCGGCAATAACACCCAGCCCAATACCTGGAAAAATATAACTATTATTACATTGTGGAATTGGGAATGTATTACCCTCAAATTCAACAGGATCAAACGGACTCCCTGTGGCAACAATCGCTTGTCCTTTAGTCCACTCAATAACATCTTTAGGGTGTGCTTCTACTTGACGAGATGGATTGCTTAGAGGGAAAATGATTGGCCGTTCACAGCCACTGTGCATTGCACGGATCACTTGCTCAGTAAATAATCCAGGCTGACCAGATACACCAATTAAAATATCAGGTTTTGCACAGTGCATAACATCAAGTAATGAAGCAAAATCACCACTGTAACTCCAATCTGCAAGTGCGTCTTTTGATTGCATTAATGCAGCTTGGAAATCACGTAAGTCACTCATACCTTCAGACAGTAATCCAAAACGATCTACCATATAGATTTGGCTGCGCGCTTGCTCGCTTGAAGCGCCTTCGGCTACCATTTGGCTAATAATTTGTTCGGCAATACCGCAACCTGCAGAGCCAGCACCTACAAACACCACCTTTTGTTCTGAGAGCTTTGCACCTTTAACACGGCAGGCCGCTAACAATGAACCAACAGTAACTGACGCAGTGCCTTGAATATCATCGTTAAAGCTGCATATTTCATTTCGGTAACGTTTAAGTAGCGGCATTGCATTAGGCTGCGCAAAGTCTTCAAACTGGAGTAACACACTAGGCCAACGACGCTTTACAGCATCAATGAACAAACCTAAAAACTCATCATACTCGTCTTGCCCAATACGCTTATGACGTGCTCCCATGTACATAGGGTCATTTAGTAACTTCTCGTTATTAGTACCAACATCTAACATAACAGGTAAGGTGTACGCTGGGCTTATGCCTCCACATGCGGTATATAATGACAATTTACCAATTGGGATCCCCATACCACCAATACCTTGATCTCCTAAACCAAGAATGCGCTCTCCATCCGTCACAACGATGACCTTGACTTTGCCTTTAGTCGCATTTCTTAAAATATCGTCTATTTGATAACGATCTTCATAAGAAATGAACAGACCACGAGAGCTGCGATAGATATCAGAAAACTTTTCACACGCGTCACCCACCGTTGGTGTATAGATGATCGGCATCATTTCTTCTAAATGGTCACGCACCAACCGATAATAAAGTGTTTCATTGTTGTCTTGAATAGCACGCAAGTATATATGCTTATTTAAATTATCATTGAAGCTAGAATATTGTTGATAACAACGTTCAACCTGTTCTTCGATTGTTTCAAAGCGCGGTGGGACCAATCCCGTTAAATTAAAATTCTCTCGCTCACTTTGGCTAAATGCACTGCCCTTATTAAGTAGCGGCGTTTCAAGAAGATTAGGGCCAGAGAAAGGAATATATAGATAATTTGGATCTGTTTTTTTAGTCATATTTGCAGGCTTGACACATTTTAAAAGGCTAAGAATTTATTATTGCTGAAAGTGACCAAATATCAATGAAATTCGTTCACATCAGACCAATACAATCGACTCTGTAAACACATTGTTAAGCGTAGTACAGAGCCAACTATTATAGCGTAATTCTTTTTGCAAACCTATGACTATTAATTACTTTCACCAAGAACAATACCTTCTCGACGCGGATCAGCGCCGCCTAAAAGCACACCATCTTGGATTTGGATCACATGCAGCCCAGAATTTAAGTCTCGTATTTGTACTTTATGCCCTCGGTGTTCAAATGTTTCTTTTTGCTCAACAAGATTTGTCCCCTTCTCAAGCGTTGTATAACGATTTCGATTCGTGATTTTTGGCAAATTGATGGCTTGTTGTGGGCTTAAACCCCAGTCGAGTATTCCAATAATGGTTTGAGCCACATAATTAATAATACGGCTGCCACCAGGGGATCCAACGACCAATTTCAAACTCCCATCCATGTTAAACACCATAACCGGCGACATCGAACTTCTTGGTCGTTTATTCGCTTCAACCCTATTTGCCATCCACTTGCCCCCTTTCTTAGGGCTGAGTGAAAAATCGGTTAGCTGGTTGTTCAACAAATAACCATTAACCATGACCGTAGATCCAAATCCCATTTCAATCGAGCTGGTCATAGATACTGCATTGCCTTCCTCATCTACGATAGAAACGTGGGTTGTTGACGGCAACTCATAACCATCATCTTTTGCGTACACTAACACGTCATTTTTAGGAAGACCGACAGGTACATGATGATCATCTTTATCAGTAATGAGTTGAGACCGCTTCTTTAAATAGCGAGAATCGAGTAATGCTTTGGTGGGTACATCAATAAAATCAGGATCGGCAACATAGTGATTTCGGTCCGCAAAAGCTAACCGAGATGCTTGAGTAAATAGATGCAATGCGTACGCATCATTCGCTTTATATTGACTCAGCTTCTTCGCTTCTAACAACTTCAGTATTTGCAGCACAGCGATCCCTCCGCTACTGGGTGGCGCCATAGAGCATACTTTGTATTGATGGTAAGGAATGCAAATCGCATCTCGTGTTTTACTCGTATACTTAGCCAAATCACTGAGCTGCAATGTCCCCGGCGCAATTGCCGAAGTTTGCACAGCATCGACCATCTGTTTGGCATACGGTCCACTATAAAATGCATCAATGCCGTTGTTAGCCACTTGTTGGTACAATTGTGCTAGCTCTGGATTATTTTTTAGTGTGCCAGTGGCTAATGCTTGACCGTTTGGATAAAAGTATTCCTTGGCCGGCGAGAGTTTTGACAAGCCAGGGTTAAAGTTCTTTTCGAGCAACATATTAAGCCTAGGGGAAACAACAAACCCTGATAAAGCAAGCTCAATTGCAGGCTCAAATAGCACTGACCAGTCAAGTTTACCATGGTCGTTATGCGCACTTTGGAAGGCATGAAGTAAACCAGGTACACCCACTGAGCGTCCGCCGACAACGGCATCAATCCAACGGACAGGCTTTCCTGTTTTATCTAAAAACAGTGTATGGTCAGCGCCTGACGGGGCTGTTTCCCTACCATCATACGTGATTAGTTTCTTGGTTTTGTTATCAAAATACATTAAGAATGTCCCACCGCCAATACCCGATGACTGTGGCTCAACTAACGTCAAGACCAGCTGAGTGGCAATAGCAGCATCAACTGCATTACCACCTAGGGCTAGCATTTTTTGACCTGCTTTAGTGGCGTAAGGGTTTGCCGCTGCAACCATAAATCTATTTGCGGTAACTTGTTGTTTGTTTTGTAGCCCCGTCGCCCCTTCTGGCTCTCGGGTTTCTCTTTGCTGTTTTCCTCCCGAAATACACGAAGAAACCAACAAAGTAGAGGTGATGGCGACGAGTAATGGCACAGACTTAATCATTTTATTCACTTTTGTATTGTTCTAAGCATTGGCATCATAAAAGTAAATAGGCACAATATGCAAAAAATAAAGATGCTTATAACCAAATTATTATGCTCGACTTACCTTTTGATAAAAAATATATTTTACCACCTCTTTGCCTAATATTGCTAAGTACACTGTTAATGCTGTTCAATAACAATGCATTATTAGAGTTTAACCGCAGCCTCATCGAACAACATCAGTGGTGGCGGCTATTCAGTAGTCAGTTTGTTCATGCCAATTGGACTCACTTAGGGTTAAATGTACTAGGTATTGTATTTATATGGATCCTTCATGCAGAGCACCGTAGCCCGGTTTGTTTCGCGTTACATACGCTATTTTTAGCAATTTGGACCGGTACAGGCATATGGCTTTTTTGTCCTGATATCAATATTTACACCGGATTAAGTGGCTTGCTTCATGGCGTAATAGTTTGGGGGGCTATCAAAGATATCAGCGTGGGAATGCGCTCGGGCGCTTTACTGTTCATTGGCATTTGGATAAAACTAGGTTGGGAGCAATGGCAAGGTCCTAGCGCTGATGTTGGCGCGTTAATCGAATCACGTGTTGCGATTGAAGCACATTTAATTGGTGCTCTCGGTGGTTTGTTGTTAAGTGCGACGTTACTCTACTCCCCAAAAAAAGACAACTAGACTAGAAACTTTCTAGGATAAAATAAAAAACGCCAACTCAAAATGTTGGCGTTTTATACATGCAGCGTACCTTATAAAATCATAAATTTTCTTTAAATAGCTTGTATATACGGCGATATTCATCTAACCAACTAGAAGGTTGTACAAAACCATGGGGCTCTACGGGGTAAATAGCCGTTTCAAAGTCTTGCTTTTCAAGTTCAATTAATCGCTGTACGAGTCTTACTACATCCTGAAAGAATACATTGTCATCAATCATTGGTGCATTGATCAACAAGTCATTCTTCAAGCCTTCGGCATGATAAATCGGTGAACTTCTGCGATATGCAATTGGATCAACATCAGGGTGATTCAAAATATTCGAGGTATAGGGTGTATTGTAGTATGCCCAATCAGTTACAGGACGCAGTGCTGCACCCGCCTGGAATAAATCTGGTTGCGTAAACAAAGCCATAAATGTCATAAACCCGCCATATGAACCGCCATACGTGCCGACTGCATTGGTATCAACATTCGCATGTTCAGCCATCCATTTAACGCCATCAGCTAAATCTTCAATTTCTGGTTTACCCATTTGACGGTAAATAGCGGTGCGCCAATCTCGACCATACCCTTTTGATGCGCGATAATCCATATCCATAACTACGTAGCCTTCACTTGCTAACAGTGAGTGGAACATGAATTCACGAAAGTACCCAGACCATCCCATGTGAGAGTTTTGTAAATAACCCGCTCCATGATTAAAGATAACGGCTTTACGTTTTTTACCGACTTCACCTTCAACATAATCAGCCGGATAGTACACTTTGGCATACACTGGCTGTTCGGTGTGACTTGAAGGCACTGCCACTATTTTTGGCGCAATCAATTTCTTATTCAAAAATGCATCTGATACAGTATTCGTCAAACGCGTTACCTGCGCGTTCGTTTTAGCATCGGCCACATATAGCTCATTCGGCATCATTATTTTTGAATGATTTAGAAGTAGCTTTGATTCATCCGGACTCAAACTATAATCGGTCATACCATTCAAGTCTGTGAGCGTTTCTTTCACGCCTGTATTTGGATCTACTCGATAAATTTCATATAAACCAGGGTGCTCAATATTCGCTTTAAAGTAAATTGCGCTATCGTCTTTACTCAATGTTAAATGCGAAACGACATAATTACCTGACGTTACCTGTTTAGGCTCCCCCGATAATGGCTTTATGTATATGTGGCTATAGCCTGACTCTTCAGATAAATAATAAAGTGTGTCTGAATTATTCAACCAGCCAAAATCATTGTATGTATAGTTTACCCATGCGCCATCATGCAAACGATGCTGTGGCACAAACTCATCTGCATCAAAATCTACAGTTGCAATCCAGCGGTCTTTGTTATCCCATGCTTCAAGCATAACAGCGACCTCAGTTCCAGATTGATTCCATTGAATGGCACTTTGATCCCAGCCCCAATCGCTTATCAAGTTAATAGCACGAGGTGCTTTAACTGCTTTGTATGTCTCTCCTAACGCTTTCGCATTCTCAGCTTTGACAGCGGCCAATACGTCCTCATCAAAACCAGGTAACGAATTATAGCTCAGGGTAACTTGATTATTTCGGGCCAAGTCAAGTAGTAGCACGTCGGAACTTGTTGCTTGTGCTTGCGCTACACGGCGACGCGCTTTAACAGGGTCGATATCTCCATTTTGGCTGACATAGTTAGGCATAATGTCAGTAGCCGCTCGCCAATCTGCGTTATTTGCTGTAACTACAATCAATTTATCACCTGCTGGTGATAAACTCGCTGATACTAGATACTTGTCTTTCCCCAAGTAAAAATGACTATTCGCGATCGTCGTATTCTGTTGTTTAAGTTGCTCTAGGCGCTGTTCTTTGTCTTTGCTATTTTTATGCTTTAAAGCAACATACTGAATCAGATTATGCTGCTCTTGTGCTATATAGCCTGTAGGCTCCAACGTACCTTTAGGCGCATCATCTAAGTGCAACTTTACTAGCTCTTTTGATTGGCCGGTATTGATATTAACGGTATAAAAAGTATTTCCAACTCGATATGCAATATCACCCGTTAGTAAAAACTTCAGCTGAGAAGCACTTTCCGATGAGAAGGTAAGCTGTTTTATTTCACCAGAGCTAATGACTTTTACAAATATATTACCCTTAAAAGTATATGCCTGATGTTTTGCATTATCAGAATATATTGCGTTATCCGCACCAATAGAGTGCAACTCTGCCAAAGTTACAGGAACCGGCGCGCTATTGTTAGCTACGATAAACGTATCTTTTAAATCAGTTCCTTCTTGCTTTTGTTTAAACACAACAGTGTTACTATCAGCTGCCCAAAATGCACTTTGTGGACTTCTCCCTAGCCAATCTGGGTGAGCCATCGCTTGTTCTAATGTTATTTTTTCACCACCAAAGTCGACGGGGGTGGTGACAACGGCAGCAGGTGTTATTTGTGGCTGAACCTTGTTAGAGGAGTGACTTGTTGTTTGGCAACCAGTTAAAAATAAACTTGATGCTATAGCGGCTGAGATAATAGATTGTTTAATCATTGCGCTTCTGTTGTTATGAAAATTGTCTCATTTAAGCAAATATGTCTTCATATTTCGACTTATTTAAGACTAACAACCAAGTTTCAAGATAAAAAAAGGCCAGTAAAGGTTACTGGCCAAATACTCTCTGCGCTCACATAATCGTTGATGGACAACGAGTATGAAGTGAGGCCTATCCACGCCTCATAAAATAAGACCGCCGAAACCACAAAAGAGTTCCAAATTAAATAAAACTTTTTACGAAATGTAACCATCTTTTATTAGTAATAAAAGCACACTGCTTACTATGATCCATAAAATCATAGCCATAGCGAATGGCCGCCAGCCAGTTTCTATGAGTACTTTTCTCGAAACGCCAGCACCAATCAAGAATAAAGTCGCAACCAAGATGTGTTTTGCCCCCGAGTAGACACTCTGCCAAACAACTTCGAACTGCTCAAACCACGTATTGCATAATGCCGCAATTAGAAACCCAAATATAAATAGTGGAATGCTGGCCTTTTCATCACTTTTCCAAAATACGCCAGCCAATGCTGTATAGGGAATTATCCACATCGCCCGCGTTAACTTTATCGTTGTTGCAATACCCACCGCCAATGGGCTAAATGTTGCCGCCGCTGCAACCACACTACTGGTGTCATGAATAGCCAGTGCAGCCCAAACAGCAAATTGCTGATCTGAGAGTACGAAGTAATGGCCAATAAGGGGGAATATTATAAGGCCTACCGCATTTAACAAAAACACCACTGCAAGCGCAACAGCAATTTCATGTTCCTTGGCTTTAATAACTGGCGCCATAGCTGCAATGGCACTTCCGCCACATATTGCGGTACCAAAAGAGATTAAAATACCGGTGTTTTTATTTAGCCTAAATAGTTGAGTCAGTATTTCTCCTAAACCAATTATTGCGGTAATGCTAACAATGGTTAACACGATTGAACTGCGACCGACTTCTAGTACATCATATATATTGACATTAAAACCGAGTCCAATCACTGCGACTTTCAGCATCCATTTACTGACTTTGCTACTCCAAGCCTCCATGGGGTTTCCCCAGCACCACGTAAACAGCATCCCCATGGCAAGGGCCAATGCGGGTCCAACTAAGGATGTAAAACTCGCAATAAATAACAACAAGAAACTACATTGACTAAAAGTCATCATATGCCACGTTTTTAAATCCAAAAAAAGCCGGATATTAAATCCGGCTATTGGTTAATTTAGTATAAGTTGGTGCCCAGTCGCGAGTACACCAGGGTAGTACTCCTCTGGCAGAAATTCTGCAAGTTCACCTAGCTTTTCTCCCAACTCATGCAGCGAGTTAGCTGACACATTAATGTGCCCCATTTTTCGACCAGGCTTCGCAGTTTTACCGTACCAATGACTCGTCACGCCATCGACGGTTAATACCGTACCCGGAATGCTTTGCTGACCCAACACATTAATCATCGCTGTCGGCCTAATCAAGGAAGTCGAACCCAACGGCAATCCAGAAATTGCACGCATATGGTTCTCAAATTGACTTGTATGACAGCCCTGTTGTGTCCAATGCCCTGAATTATGAACACGTGGCGCAATTTCGTTAACCAGCAGTTCCCCTTGTACATCAAAAAACTCGATGGCTAAAACACCCACATAATTAAGCGAATTGGCCAATGCATTAAAAGCATCTTCAGCTTGTTGCTGAATATCATTTTTCTCTTTACCTGCAATCGACAAGGTCAACACACCATCCGTATGTTGATTTTCAGTCAATGGATAGATTTTACACTGTCCGTTACGATCACGAACACCAATAATCGATACTTCACGATCAAATGGGATCATTTTCTCAGCAATAATAGAATGTGGATTCAGTGTTGTACCTGTCGATAAAAACTCAGCCATTTCTAGCCAGATTGACTCAATATCCTCGACTGATTTAACACGCCACTGCCCTTTACCGTCATAACCGGCTTGACACGTTTTGACAACCATAGGCAAAGCCAATTGTTCTACGGCATCTAAAAAGTGCTGTTTTTCGGTGATCAATTTATAAGGCGCACATTTCACTGCTGCTTTATCAAGTAACGCTTTCTCTTTGGCTCGATCACCGCCAGTCGCTATGGCTTGCGCACCTGGATAAAACTTCCCGCTGAGTGAACATTGTTCAAGAACATCATGAGGGATATGCTCAAACTCAGCCGTGATTGCGCAACTTGATGCAATCGCCTGTGATAACGATTGCTCACTAAGCTGACCGGTAACCGGATTAACGACCTTTTTAGTGCTAACGTCATACGCTAACACATGTAAATCTAAATGCGTCGCAGATAAACTCATCATCCGCGCTAACTGCCCTGACCCTAAAACTAATATATTCATATTATTCAGCTGGATTCGGGTTAGCTAGAATTGTTTCCGTTTGCGCTTTGCGGAACGCTTCAACTTTTTCGAAAATCTCCGGTTGCTGACAACCCAAAATTTGCGCAGCAAGCAATCCAGCATTAGCAGCACCTGCATCACCTATGGCAAGGGTACCAACAGCAACACCTTTTGGCATTTGACAAATAGAAAGTAATGAGTCAACTCCGTTTAATGTTTTAGATTTAACGGGAACGCCTAATACGGGTAAACTCGTAAAAGCAGCAGCCATACCCGGAAGGTGTGCAGCACCACCTGCGCCTGCGATAATGACTTTAATACCACGCTCAGCAGCAGTGGATGCATAGTCAGCCAATAATTGAGGAGTCCGGTGCGCTGAAACAACTTTCGTTTCATACGCAATGCCAAATTTGTCTAACATATCTGCTGTATGCTGCATGGTAGGCCAATCTGATTTTGAACCCATAATAATGCCAACCGTCATAGTAAATCCTCGGTAATAGTAAGTTAAACGATACAATATAAATCACAGTTTTGAATGTATGTTGGGGTAATCAAAACTATGTTAATTTTTGCGCGGTATTATACCTAAGTGCGATGCTAATACCATTTTTATTACCGCTTTGTGATATACAGCCTTTGATATTAAAAACGACAATAAAGCGCGTAATAAAAAACCGCACTCTACAGCGCGGTTGATTAAGTTATGCCAGTTCTTGTGATGCAAGGTACTCTTCGTAACTACCTCTAAAGTCAATTACTTTCCCGTCTTTTATCTCCCAAATTCGGGTCGCAAGTGATGATACGAACTGTCGATCGTGAGATACAAAAAATAACGTGCCTTCGTACTGCTCTAACGCTAAGTTTAATGCTTCAATTGACTCCATGTCCATGTGGTTTGTTGGTTCATCCATCAATAACATGTTGTGTTTGAACATCATTAACTTACCAAAAAGCATACGACCTTGTTCACCACCTGAAAGCACTTTCACCGACTTCTTAATGTCATTTTGAGAGAACAGCATGCGACCTAAATAACTGCGAATAACTTGCTCGTCGTCCCCTTCTTGCTGCCATTGCTCCATCCACTCAAAGACGGTCATATCTTTGTCAAATTCATCAGCATGATCTTGCGCATAATAACCAATATTGGCATTTTCAGACCATTTAAAGTCACCTTCTTTTAGGCCAAGTCTACCAGCAAAAGAATGCAATAGTGTTGATTTACCAACCCCATTCTCACCAATGATCGCGATGCGTTCACCTACTTCAACTAACCCTTCAAGCCCTGAAAATAATAATTCATCATAGCCTTGGCCAACGTTATTAAGTTCAAGTGCGTTTCTGAAAAGTTGTTTTGACTGTTCAAAACGGATGAACGGTGACTGACGAGATGATGCTTTAACATCATCTAGCTGAATTTTATCTATTTGTTTAGCTCGAGAAGTCGCCTGTTTAGCTTTCGATGCATTGGCAGAAAAGCGTGATACAAACTGTTGTAGCTCCGCAATTTGCGCCTTTTTCTTGGCATTTTCACTGAGTAGTTTTTCACGTGCTTGTGTTGCCGCGAACATATATTCGTCATAATTGCCCGGATAAACACGTAACTCACCATAATCTATGTCAGCCATATGTGTACACACTGAATTTAAGAAATGCCGATCGTGGGAAATAATAAGCATAGTGCAATCACGTTGATTTAAAACGTCTTCCAACCACTTGATAGTATAGATATCTAAGTTGTTGGTTGGTTCGTCTAGCAGCATGATATCTGGATCAGCAAACAACACCTGCGCTAACAGCACTCGCAGTTTAAAACCAGGCGCAACTTCAGACATTAAACCATAGTGTTGCTCAGTTGGAATCCCCACACCTAACAGCAATTCACCTGCTTTAGCTTCGGCGGAGTAACCATCCATTTCTGCAAATTCCGTTTCAAGATCTGCGACCTTCATCCCGTCTTCTTCACTCATCTCTGGTAATGAGTAAATACGATCTCGTTCTGCTTTTATGCTCCAGAGTTCTTTGTGACCCATAATAACCGTGTCAACAACGGAGTACTCTTCGTAAGCAAATTGGTCCTGATTTAATTTAGCTAGACGGGTGTTAGGTGACACACTTACGTTACCAGCGCTGGCTTCAAGTTCGCCACCAAGGATCTTCATTAATGTAGATTTACCACAACCGTTTGCACCGATAAGGCCATAGCGATTGCCATCTCCAAATTTTACAGAGATATTTTCGAATAATGGTTTTGCACCAAACTGCATGGTGACGTTAGCTGCGCTTAAAATAACAGGCTCCTCAGGATTATCTGAATTTACATTTTATCAGTGCTTGATTTTAAACTAAACGCGCGCGTAAAACCACGAAAGTTCATAGTGAAGTACTTGCTTTATGCTTTCTAAATGTATTTTTTATTGGGGTTCAACCATTCTCCAGCGTTCCACAGCAATTAAATACCGATATTAAAAAAGAGTAGCAACATACCTGCTGGGCATAGCACCTCCTTCTAATAGCGAGCGTAATCGCAATGGATGAAAGTAAATAACTGAAAATAGTCCATGTCCAAATATCTGAGACACAGCACGTTACTTTAAATTGAGCGCACTCATAAACATAGTTGAGTGCGCTCATAAAATAAGCATTTTATGTGTTTGTATAAAAATAGTGCTAAGATATTTGCTTCTTCGGATAGGGACTATTATGAATAAAAGAGAAAAAACATACTCTGCAATTTTAAACGCAAGCTGGGACCTATTTAACGAGTATGGGTACCACGACACCACAACTCGGCAAATTTCACAATATGCTGGTGTAGCAACTGGCACGGTGTTTAGCCATTTCCCGTCAAAAGCCGACATACTGAAAGTCGCAATGTATCGCAAAATAGACTCGGTAATACAGGAGGCGGCAGAAACAGATACGCACCATACACCCAGATTAAAGCTTCGCCATTATGCCAAATATTTGTATGCCTTTTATTTAGAAAATAAAGAGTTTAGTAAAGAGCTAGTGGTTTGCATTTTATGGCAACAAGCGTATTTTCTAGATCAATTGAACGCATTTAAATTAATGCTATATTCCGAACAGCAATACGATGCGACACAGGCAAACGTCATGATGGATTGCTATTTCATGACTTTATTACAAGGGTTATGTGACGACAATACCACTGCACAGGAGATGGTCCGTACTCTCAGCAATAAATTACATTTGATCCAAAAGTAATGTATCTGCTACCTGCTCGTACATAGCATTCGGATCTGCAGCTTCTAAGAGCATGATATATTCATTTACGTTCGATTGCGTAAACATCAAGCGTGTTAATAGTTTTATGCAGTTCTTATTTAAACTCTCAACTTTTGCTCTTACCAGCAAAGGAAGCGCATTCTGTGCGATGTTTTCAACTAAATAGTTAAATAGGCACTCGAGTGCTTCACGCATAATACCTTTTCCCCATTCAGATGGCGCAAGCTCGAAACCTAAAAAGCAATGCTTTTTAATAATATCATGGTCATAAACGCCTAATGTGCCTATAAATTCATTTGATATTTTATTAATAATAACAAAGCGCGTACCTGTTCCCTGATAAGCTTGCTCAAGATCCCATTGGATCAATGATTTTGCTTCATCACGGCTCACTGTTTGCCCATAATCATTATACTGAGCGATCAATGGCTCATTAAGTAACCGCAACAGGGCATCTGTATCTCGATGCGAGATAGGCCTTAAAAATAAACGGGTGGTTTGTAATACCATCGGAGCTACATAGATTGGAAAATTCTATAATTAGTATAAACTATCTGCGCAAAATCAGTCCATCTAGGAAATATAATGTCTGAAGAGTTTAAAGTGATTCAACCCACAACGAAAGTCTACTGCCCTGAACGCGGAGAAGGTTGGACACTAACCGGAATAACAGGTATTGATGAACAAACTTCCGTTATGTTTAATGGAGTCCGCTATACCATTAGTGCAAAAAAAATTGTCGAAGAGCTATTACCTAACTATATAAAAATGAACAACAAAGCGTAAACCCCACAAAAAAACCAACCCTTTAGTACCAAATAAATGTTGATAAAATGTTTTTAAGTGTAGATAATAACCTCAGATTGCAAAGTCAATAACGGAAGCACTCGCCTCAAAGGATTAAGAAATCACACCTGCGATATGGACCGGGTGTGACATTACTTTGTGTTGTATTAGTTGTTCAGGATGAACTACCTTGGATACTACACCATGACAAAAACTTCATTAACCATGCCTGCACTATCACTCATAGCTATTGGTATTTGCGCTCCGAGCTATGCAAACGAATGCCTAGGGGAACTCTATGGGATCAATGCCGGGCGCGGAGATTTAGGTCTACTCTTCAGCCTCAATGAGGAAGTCCAATCAGCACAAGCTAAATCAATAGCTAAGTTCAGCTCTAGTGCACTCGCCTATGATAACAGCAATAACCGAATGTATTATGTCGCCTCTCCGCGCCCAACAGAGTATGAGGTTGACGTGAGTGCCCTGTCGATTAGCGCCGATGAACTTGCACACCTACCAATTAAAGGAAAAAGGTACAAATCAACAAAGTTAGCTTATTATGACTTTACAAGCCAAAGCCATACTATTGTTGGTACAACAAAATCAGTCATAGGCATGGTTTATGATAATCAGAATGATACTTTACTCGCCAGCAGCTACAGTAAGCTGTATCAAATAGACAAGCAAACTGGTGAGGCAACCGAACTTGCGAGTTTAGGTAACCTATCAGGTAAGTATCGTGGTGACTTAGTAATTAAAGGCAGTCAACTGCTGCTCGTTACGTCAAGCTCAACCTACGAAATCAACCGCAGTACCTATGCACTCACTTTGCTTTCTAATCACGGCTTAACTTCAGTTACAGGCGCAACCCTTAATCAAGCAGGCGATGTGGTGATCAGTCGGACACTCATTAACGATCATGGGCACGCTAATAAGTCGCAAATATATATGTTGGAGCCTAATACAGGGTCAACTTGCTTGCTTGCCACTGTGCCCGTTAGATTAAATGATCTAGCAACAAATACTAATCAACCTGTTGCATGCTACACCAACGTGCAATGCGGCACGGCTCCTAAACCCACTTTTTCACTTCAACCCGTCACAGACTCGGTTGTCGAAGGTGGAACACTGACATACAATGCAACAATAAGTACAACATTTACTGAAGATATTACGGTTGCATTGTCGGTAACTGATGGGACAACATCACCAAGTGATTACACATTATCAACGGCATCCGTGACAATTCCGTCTGGTCAAACAAATGCCACCGTCTCTATTCAAACAATTGATAACACTGTACATAGCGCTGATAAAACGCTAACCGTTAATGCTGTTGCACAATCAGGCATTTCTGGCCAAAGCAGTGCCGGTGGCACGATTGTTAATGATGACGCTCCATGCACGCCTGTAAATTACACACGTATTAATTATCAATTCGTTTCCGAGAGCTCCTTATTCAACAATGATTGGGGTATAAAAGTGAATGGCAGTTATGTCAAACTGCTTGATGAGTATGGTGCAAATGGCAGCTATGATGTATTGCAATCGAGCTCAATCTCATACGTTATGGCCATCAATGGTAACAGTGGCCAATTAACGACTAATATGAGGCAAAGTGGTAACATCCAGTATTGGGAAGATCAAAACGATAGTGATTACAATGACTTTGTAGTTAGAGTGTCAACTCAAACTGTACAAAAAGGGTGTAATTAAGCTTCAGTACTATCTCCAACCTGTAGCACGCAAAGCCAAAGTGAACCTTTCACTTTGGCTTTTTATGTATTTAAAGATCAATACCAAATAAGTTGGTCAATGCAGCATGGATCTGCAAGGTAGGGGTTTCTTCTGTGTAAGGCGCAACAGCTAGTAAGGGAGCGCTTATTCGCTGTCGAAGAGACGCTAAATTTTCGTCAAACTCAGCCATATCTCTATCAATCTGATTGGCAATCCAACCCACACACTTTACGCCTTGAGATTGCAATACTTGCATCGTCAAAAGTGTATGGTTAAGGCAGCCAAGTTTCATACCTACGACCAGTATGACAGGTAATTGCTCAGCAATTACCCAGTCGTAAAGGTATTGTGTATCATTGATTGGTAACGCCCAACCGCCAGCACCTTCCACGAGTCTAAATTCAGCACCCAGGTCATCTAATGCGAGATAATGCTTGCGCAAGACTTGAACAGAAACTTCAACACCAGCCCGTTTTGCAGCAATATGTGGTGCAATTGGAGGGGCAAAACAAATAGGATTTATTTGCTCATATTTACCGTGTACCGACGCACATTCCATTAGGCTGAGTGCATCTTCGTTGACTAATTGGCCAAAAGCTTCCTCAGCCCCTGCTGCTATGGGTTTAAAGCCCAAAGCTTTCCGCTTGTGCTTGGCTAAAAACTTCAGTAACAAAGAGGTTACGTAGGTTTTTCCAACCTCAGTATCTGTACCTGTAATAAAAAATGCGCTCATCGTTTGAATAACTCCAATAGTGCGACTTGGTAGGTCACAGGCGCACAGCTATCTGTAATTGGATACCCATCAAGTACTTTTCTGTACGCTTTTCGCCCCATCAAGCCTTTCTTTTCTCGGCTACCTTGTAACTTATTTGCCCCAATATGTTTGATTGATTGTATTGCTGCTTTCGCATCAGGATACTCGTCTACCAACGCAATTTGCTTAGCACTGCCAATGTCGAAGCCAGCCTCTGCTGCATACCCAATCAGTGCCGATAAAGTCAAAAAGTGATTAACATGTGTTTCACAATCATTTGCCTGCCATGCTACCGCTATCTCATTTAGCGAACCAGTTAATACAGATGATAGGACAACTTGCCCTCCTGACTTACACACTCTCGCCAATTCTGTAAACAACTGAGCTGGGGACTGACTCCATTGAATTGCAAAATTTGAAAACACCGCGTCAAAAGTTTCAGATTGAAATGGCAAAGCATCCATATCAGCGCACACACGTCCTGTCATATTTGGCCCCTGCATTAACATGGCATGACTCAAATCCATATGTACTACATCGGCGGCCCGGGCTGCTAATATATCATGGTGTAATAGTGGCCCCGCCCCCAAGTCTAGTATATACCGATTACTTAAACGCAACTTAGTGAATAATAATGCCGCTGCTTTTGTTTGTACTTTTGCATATTTACCATAATTATCAGCCGCTTTAGAGAAGCATTCTGCCGTGTGTTGTTTAATAGCATCTGACATTACACTGCTTTTTGGTGAGTGGCGGTTCATAATACCTCCCCCAAAACTTGTACTAAATAGTGTATATCATCACTTTTGTGGGCTGCTGTTAAGGTAACTCTAAGCCGTGCCGTATTGTGAGGTACCGTCGGTGGCCTAATGGCCGTAAGCCAAATATTATGTTGTTTAAGCTTTCTCTGAGCGTTTAAAGCATTCTCAGCGGATCCTAACACAATAGGTTGTATTGGTGTGTTCGATGTCAACAAAGGGATATTTACGTTTGCACATAACTGTTGAAATAGCGCAATATTTTGTTGTAGCTGAGTCCGCGCGTCATCTGCATTAATCACTTTATCTAACTGTTGTAACGCACTATGTGCCATGACTGGCGACATTGCGGTAGAGTATATGTAATCCCTATTTACCTGTACTAGATAGTCAATAACATCATGGCTAGCCAATACTGCAGCGCCTTGGCAAGCCATTGCTTTACCAAATGTGATCACTAATATGTCCGGTTTATTCTGTGTTTGTGCACTACCTAGTCCCTGCTTCCCGGTAATACCAAAAGCGTGCGCATCATCAATCATTAACCAAGCATTGTGCTGCTGCTTTAATGCATGTAACTGCGCTAATGGCGCGCTATCACCATCCATTGAAAACACCCCTTCACTCACGATTAACTTATTTAATGCGTTACTTTTTTCTAACCGTGCTCGCAAGTGATTCATATCATTGTGATTAAATCGAATGTGCCTTGCATCACTGTGCGATGCGCCATCAATTAAACTGGCATGATTGAGCTTGTCTTGAAAAATAGCACTGTCTTTTGCAACTGATTGTTCATTAAAAAGCGCTTTTAATACACTGCTATTCGCGCTAAACCCACTGCTAAATAACATTGCATCATCGTAACCCAGCAATTGACATAAAGCATGCTCTAGCTTTTTATGAACATCTAAATATCCCGTTACTAATGAAGAACTTCGGCTCCCCGATAATACGTCGTTAGCCAAAACCGGGCCACCTAAGCCTAAATAATCATTGCTGGCAAAGTTCAAGTAACGTTTTGAGTCAACGTTAATATACCTTGCATCACTGCTTTGTATACATATACGACGGCGTAGCAACGACTTAGTACGTCGTTGCTCGATACTGTGCTGAATAAAATCAAACGCCATTAATTTGCTTCGTAAAATAGCTCTGAGGTTGCTTTATCAGCGATGGCTGAAGATAGAGATGCCTCATAAGCTTCATCAGAATAATCATGACGTTCTTCAGGCTTCATTCCTAATTTTTTCAGTAAGTTCATATCTGCATCCGCTTCAGGATTTTCAGTAGTCAGCAGTTTGTCACCATAAAATATTGAATTGGCACCAGCGAAGAAACACATTGACTGCATTTGCTCATTCATTGCCGTGCGACCTGCAGAGAGTCGTACGTAACTAAATGGCATCATAATGCGCGCTACTGCAATTGTGCGAATAAATTCGAAATGATCTAAATCATCCACATCTTCCAGTGGCGTCCCTTTAACTTTAACCAGCATGTTAATTGGTACACTTTCTGGTTGTTGGTCTAAATTCGCTAATTGAATTAGTAAGCCGAAACGGTCAGACGCTTGCTCACCCATACCAACGATACCACCAGAGCATACTTTCATGCCTGCATCGCGTACATGGTCAATGGTATCAAGTCTGTCTTGATAAGTGCGGGTTGTTATTATTTGCTGGTAATATTCTGGTGAAGTATCTAAATTGTGGTTGTAGTAATCTAGCCCAGCGTTTTTAAGCGAGTGAGCCTTATCATTGTCTAGCATGCCTAATGTCATGCAGGTTTCTAAACCCAACTCTTTAACTTCTTTAACCATTTTCTCTATATATGGCATATCACGGTCTTTAGGATCTGACCATGCAGCACCCATACAAAAACGCGTTGCACCTTTATTCTTAGCTAAACGCGCTTGCTCCACCACTTTCTCAACTTCCATCAAACGTTCACGTTCAAGGTCTGTTTTATAATGACCTGACTGAGGGCAGTATTTACAATCTTCAGGGCACGCCCCTGTTTTTATTGATAGCAAGGTTGAGATTTGCACTTCATTGGGATTAAAATTTTCGCGATGAATACTTGCAGCCCTAAATAGTAAATCATTAAATGGCATTTCAAATAGTGCTTTTACTTCTTTATGAGTCCAATCGTGGCGAACTGTGATCATATTGTTTCTCTTTATTCTTGTAGCAAGTGTCTAAATTATGTGCACTTAACTTGACGGTGATTGGCTTAGTCTACTGAGTGACGTAGTATTGTCAACGACAAAGCAAGCAGCAGGGTTTACAAGTGAGTGAAAATAACGCAGTTGATTTAGATTTTGACAAAGAGCATATTTGGCATCCTTATACATCCATGATTGACCCACTCCCCGTTTACCCGGTGAGTCATACGGATGCCGCACATATATATTTAGAAACTGGAGAACAACTCATCGATGGCATGGCATCTTGGTGGAGTGCGATTCACGGCTATAATCACCCAAAACTTGTGCAAGCCATCACTGAACAAGCGCAGTCTATGAGCCATGTCATGTTCGGTAGTATTACGCATGCGCCAGCGATCAATTTATGCAAAAAGTTAATCCACATAACGCCAGAGCCATTACAAAAAGTATTTTTGGCTGATAGTGGCTCGGTCAGTGTTGAAGTGGCTATTAAAATGGCGCTACAATTTTGGATGAGTCAAGGGACGCAACATAAAACGAAACTAATGACGGCAAGAAAGGGTTACCATGGAGATACCTTTGCGGCAATGAGCGTATGTGATCCCGTTAATTCAATGCACAGTATGTACCAAGGTTTTTTACCAGAACATGTTTTTGTGCCGGCACCAGCATCATCATTTGGCGGTAATATTAATCATGATGAATTAGTAGAATTAGAAAATAGCTTTAAGTTACATCATCATGAAGTCGCGGCGTTCATTATCGAGCCTATAGTTCAAAATGCAGGCGGCATGAATTTCTACCACCCTGCTTATTTAAAAGAGCTACGCATACTCTGTGATAAATATAATGTGTTATTGATCCTCGATGAAATAGCAACAGGTTTTGGCCGTACAGGGAAATTGTTTGCTTGTGAACATGCGAACATAAGTCCAGACATACTGTGCATAGGCAAAGCCTTAACCGGTGGAACCATGACACTATCTGCAACACTTACCACAAACCATGTCGCCACCGAAATAAGTAAAGGCAATGCCGGTGTACTTATGCATGGACCCACATTTATGGGCAACCCATTAGCCTGTGCTGTGGCGTCAGCAAGCATTGATTTATTATTTGAAAATAACTGGGAAGCGCAAGTAACGAGGTTATTTGGTGCAATGCAACATCTTCGTTTGTGTGAAGAACTCGACGCAGTAGAAAATGTGAGAATACTCGGAGCTATAGGTGTGGTGGAAGTAAAGCACACCGTCAATGTTGCCAAAATTCAGCGATACTTTATAGACCAAGGACTATGGATCAGACCTTTTGGCAAGTTAATTTATATTATGCCTCCTTACATTACGTCAAACCAACAAATTCACGCCCTATGTAATGGTATTTATACTGCTTTAGAGCAACAACAGTATTAAAAGACTATGCTCTAAGGGAATAGGGCTAACGGTTTTATTGACTTAACCCAGTTTATCAAATTATTGCAAATTCTAGTATTTACACTGAAATTTGTTCCTAAAGATGATAGACTACGCCCTTTTTGAATCTAGCAAGCTTAAAAGGGCAAATATGCATCAAACCGTCAAATTGCAGCCAGTCGAAGCGTATAAAGCGCCTCGATTTACCGTTTATCAACATCGTCAAATCGACAAGATTGAACAGCTAGACAAACTACCAGAGCACCTTCGTTTTGAAATGAAAGTTGTGGCTAACGTCTTCCCATTTCGGGTAAACAATTTTGTTATCGAGGAATTAATAGATTGGGACAAGGTGCCCAACGATCCAGTATTTCAGCTTACCTTCCCTCAACGTGGTATGCTTGATGATGAATCTTATGATGAAATGGCTGCTTTGTTGCAAGGCGATCATACTCCTGAAGATGTGTTTAATCTTGCCACAGAACTTCGCCAAAAGTTCAACGCACACCCTGCGGGGCAAATGGAAAAAAACGTACCTGAATACGAAGGCGAACGGGTTGACGGTATTCAGCATAAATACAAAGAAACCGTCTTATTTTTCCCTTCTCAAGGTCAATATTGTCATTCTTATTGTACTTTTTGTTTCCGCTGGGCCCAATTTGTAGGCAAAGCAACTCGATTCAACAATAATGATGAAGAACTGTTACATAATTATCTTGCAGAACACACCGAAGTCACTGATTTACTTATGACCGGTGGTGATCCGATGGTAATGCGTACCGTTAAATTGCGTAAATATTTAGAAGCATTAAAAGAACCCCGCTTTGATCATATTCGCACTATTCGTATTGGTACTAAATCTTTAACGTTCTGGCCATTCCGTTACGTTACTGATCCAGATGCACAAGAGTTACTCGCGCTTCTTAAGGAGCTGGTTGATGCAGGCAAACATGTATCGATCATGGCGCATATCAACCATAAGCAAGAGTTGCGTACCGAAGTAACTAAAGAAGCCATCCGTTTGATCCGTCAAACTGGTGCCCAAATAAGAACCCAAGCCCCTCTTCTGAACAACATCAATACAGACCCTAAAATGTGGTCTGAAATGTGGAAAGAACAAACTCAAATGGGCATGATCCCTTATTATATGTTCATTGAGCGTGATACCGGTGCCAAGCGTTACTTTGAGTTGCCTCTTTATAAAAACTGGGAAATATTCCGTGAGGCATATAAAGAAGTATCTGGCGTAAGTAGAACTGTGAGAGGCCCATCAATGAGCGCTGGGCCCGGTAAAGTAGAGGTATCAGGTGTCAGTGAAATAAACGGTGAGAAAGTATTTGTTTTACGCTTTATTCAAGCCAGAAACCCTGATTGGGTACAGCGGCCTTTCTTTGCAAAATACGACGAGAAAGCCACTTGGCTTGATGGCTTAGTCCCCGCGTTTGGAGAAGAAAAATTCTTCTGGCAAGATGAATACGACGCAATGTAAATATTTATATATACATTAAACAGATGCATTACAAAGCCGATTAAATAGCAGTTTCAATTTTATCGGCTTTGTAAATCAACATACATTTTTGCTCACGTGCCATCAGGCTTAATGACAAACCCTTTCTCAATACCACTTTTGAACCCTACAGACTCATAAACACGGTGCGCCGCAGTTAATTTTTCACCCGATAATAGCATCACTTTACAACAACCTAGCTGCCATGCCAACGCAACAGCATATTCTAATACCTGACGACTTAACCCTTGTCTACGAAACTCACTTCCTGTGATTACATGTTCTATGATTGCAAATGGTTTTCCACCATTTGCAATGCTTCTATTTAAACCTAACGCACACGTTGCGGCTATCTTCCTCCCTGCTTCTGCAACAATTATATGGGAATGCTCATCATCTATTAATTCCGCCCATTTCTTTTTCATAACTTCCGGTTTAAGTACTGGATCATGTGGCCTAAGCTCCTCATACAACCCCAATACACCAATTAAATCATTTATATTTGCTAATCTGATCATAACCGCCACTGATTTATCGTTCTATCACTATGAAACGGCTTATTAGACACCACCTCACAGTACATTTGTCCCTAAATTTTGACCATAAATAAAATTTACTAGTGCGTCAACCATCTACTCCCCCGTTACTTATTTTTGGCCGCATGATTTGCTTCATTAAACGTTGTTTATATAAAGGAAAGAAAATCCACCCAAATGAATTAAGCCAAGACTAAATTTGGCTCAGAGTACCTATTTAACTGCTAATTATTTAACCTTTCTCAATAAATATTAAAAACAAATAAACTTTATTGTAATAAAAACAACATTAAATTTTTGCATACTGTGAATGTATTTATTTACCTACAAACAATTAGTTAGGTAAATGGCATGGGTTTATGTAACTTGGTTTGTTACATTTTTATTGCAGGAAATGTCAACATGTGAAAATAAAGTATTTTTGATCTGAATCAAACTATGTTTAAATTGCTTTTCAAGGACTCAAAAACTTATTCTTTTAATAACAATAAGTTTGCTACATGGAGGTGTATTTTAAGAACAACAATCATTGTGGTAATCAATATGAATAACAAACTACTTTTATCTGCAGTACTCGCACTATCATCAACATCTTTACTTGCGTCTAACCAAACATTTCAAGCCAGCATCAATGGTTGGAGTGAACCCACATTTGCAGAAACAAATGCGCTACATTTCGGTAAGATTCGTCTTGCTGCAGGGTCTGCCTGTACCATGGATAACGCAGGGGCGGTAACCGGCGACTGTGATGCATCTGATGCAAATATTCAACTTGGTGGTATTACAGTGTCGGGTTTAGCACCAAACTCGGCAATGAATATTACCGTTTCAGGTAGTTCAAGCGCCAATTTAACTTTTGCACCAGCAACGACCGCAACTGACGGTACATCAACGGAAACCACTGCGGATGGCGTTGCAAGTGCATTCACAACTGATGGTTCTGCGTCTGATATTACTATCAATGTATACGGTCAAATGACGGTTGATACAGCACTAACGGCTGGTGGTGACTATGACGTAGACTATACTGTAGATGTGTCATTTCAATAAATTTATGACCTTTATTCAATGGGTTAAATAATTTTTCCTCATTCGAACTTGTGGAATATCACTCCGCAAGTTCATTTCTTTTTTTTAGTCTGTAAGCTGTATTATGACCTGCAAAAAACACATCGCTCTTGTGCTCGTTTTATCATTAGTATTCTCCAGTAAGGTATTCGCCAATTTAGCACTATCGGAATACCGTTTATATTTTGATAATCGTACAAAAAATAATTCTCTTATGATCAGGAATACATCTGGTAAAACGTTAGATTTTAGATTAGTACTTACGCATAAAGATATGACGGAAGACGGCGCACTCATTGATGTACCACTGTCTGAAGTTACAGGACGCTCCGCCAAAGGCATGCTCAGATTTTCTCCAAGAAGAGGCCAAATTGCAGCTAAAGAAGTACAAGCTATTCGAATGACGGTTCGTAAAAAAGCCGACTTAGCGCATGGTGAATACAGAGCAGTTTTAAGGATCATCGCCTCGGAATCTCAAGACCCGAATGCCTCAGGGATCAGTATCAAGCCCAAAGTTGCCTATAGTGTCCCCGTCATAGTAAGGCATGGTCAACTAGAGGTTAGTTCTCAACTTATCAATCCACAACTTGTTACACAAAATGGCCGCTCGAATGTGTTGGTATGGCAAACTCTTCAAGGCAATCGCTCTTTATACGGTGATTTCAAAATACTGGATAGTGACAAACAAATTGTAGGTGAAATCAGAAACGTGGGTGTATATACGCCACTGAATAGACGGAAAGTGTTCATCCCACTACAAACGCCAGTTCAAGGGCCGGTCACGATTCAATATATTGAGAATAATAAGTATGGCGGTTCTATTGAGTTAGAAGTACCGATGCAACTTTAGGCGCTACTTCAACTTGATCAACACATTATTATATAGACTACAGCTTATCGTGATTGTGGGCTGTATTCTCTTTAGTTTGCCATTACACGCACAACCGTTACAGCCTTTGTATCAGTGGACTGTTGACGATGACGCTTTTGTCATCGTCAATGTTAAATTGAATGGCAGCTCGGTCATATCCGATATGGAGGCGTACTACACAAAAGATAATCGACTGTTAATGCCAATACACTCGGTGAGCACAACATTAGGTATTACATTAACCATAAAAAACAACATGCTCATAGGCCAACTAGAACATAGTGACAACCCCTTTTCAGCGGTATTACACAACAATGGGGGCGCTCAAAACGCATGGCTTTGGGCAAAAGACGACTTTGATCATTATATTGACCTCGAGATATTAAATAGCGTATTAAAAACTCAATCTAAATTTAACTACTCACTCATGCAGCTTTCTTTTACAAGTTCGCTTTTAAAAGCTAAAAATAATAACGCGACAACTACACCTGTTAGTTATCGTAATAAGGCCATCCAATTTGACCACAGTATGCCTGATTTATACCAAACAATTTCCTACCCTATTACTGAATACGCATTAAATACCGGTTATAGCTCGCGTACAAAACGCTCAAAAGGGTTAGTGAGACTTAACAGTTACTTTGACTTACTTGAACATCAAGCCGAGTTGCGCTTTAACCAAAATAAGAATCAAACCAGTACTTTTTTCAAAGTTAAAAAACACATTGATTTATTTAATAGTGATGAGCGACTTATCAATACCCATTATCAAGTGGGTGATATTCAATCTAGCAGAGATCCACTGGTCATGTCTGCGACTCAAGGTCGTGGCGTTACCTTCTCAAATACAAATCCAAATACATCGCAAAGTTTCTCGACCATAACCATCGAGGAACCCACCCTCCCAGGTTGGATAGCCGAACTCTACCGCAATGGGCAATACATTGCGTCATCAGTTTCCCAGAATGAGAATGTAGTCCGCTTCGAAGACATTGAAACCTTCTATGGTAACAACGTATTTGAGATCAGACTATTCGGCCCACAAGGCGAACAACTCACTAAGAAACAAAAAGTAACCGTGGGCGAAAATGCACTTGCTCCAGGTAAATTCAGCTATAAACTTGAAGCGATAGATGCCCAAAAAAGTTTATTCGGTAATAAACAGTCTAGTACAACGCCTTTTGAACACGCTTTAAATGCTAACCTTTCATATGGTTTAACTGACAAACTCACGTTCGACTCAAGTATAAGTGCCTTAAATGCCGAACATCCTAATCGCTATATAAGTGCGGGCATTAATGGAATTTCTGATAGTGGCAGCTACAAAGTCATTGCTGCCAAACAACTCTCAGCTGGGCACGCATTATTTACCGGTTATCGAGGTATCATAACTGGTCTAACGGACCATGACATTAACATCAATGCACAGGCGAGTGTAATCGACAACTTTACCAGCGCTATTTTCTCAAAACAAAAACACTTACTTAAAAGGCGCATGTCTGTGTCTCTTAATGGAAAGTCATCATGGATAAGTGACCTTAATTGGGACTTTCGTTGGCTCAATGAACATCGAAATAACAAGTCCGAACGTAATATTACCTCTTTTGGCGTCAATAAGAATTACCTCGGTGGCACCTGGTCGAGTCAATTTCAGTATGATGACTCTCAAGATATGCTGACAAACCGTGCTTATTGGTCTCTTGATCTCAAAGGCTGGCGATGGACAAATTCAGTTGATTGGCTGCCAGTAAATGACCGTAAATTGAAGAGTTTCAGAAGCAATTTACGGTGGCCACAAACCCAAGATAGCTTCAACCAAACTCAAATCTCATTCAACCCAAATGCCAATGCTAAATTATTGCTAGGGCATCAATACACTTATCGACATCATGATTTTAATGTTAACTTTTCAGGTCAATACGACAGTGAAGATGATTGGCAAATATCGGTTGGTTTAAGCGGTACATTCAGTTTTGACCATGTTGAAAACACATTTGAGTTTGACTCTCCTAGGGCACTTAGTAGTGGGCAACTTGAAGTATTGTCATTCGTTGATTGGAATAATAACCAAGTCTTTGATAGCGACGATCAACCTGTTTCTGATGCTATTTTAACGGGTAATTATCGCTGGAAAGACCTAAAAACCAATGATAATGGTCGAATACTGTTACCCAGCAGCAGTGGAGGACAAATTTTGGAAGTCGACGTTCGTTCACTCTCCAACCCATACTATCAGTCATCATATGGTAAAATAAAAACCCTCTCGCACCGTGGCGGCATTAGTCGAGTGAATGTACCCATCTCTGTTTTCAATGAGGTTGAAGGCACACTCTATTTTGCAAATTCAAATGCAAGTAAGCCAGCTTCTGGGGTGTCTGTTATGCTATTAGATGTAAATGGTGATATTCAATATGAGACAATCTCAGAATATGACGGATACTACTTTTTCTCCAATGTTTCTGCCGGTAAGTACACGGTTAAAATAGAGTCTAACCAGCTTAACATTGCTAATTTAATAGTTAAAAACCTACCTAATGAAATAATAACACCAAAAACTGGTGACACACTGATCCTAAAAGATATCATTTTATTGGAACAGCATGAGCCGCTAGAGCACTCTCATATACTGACAAAACAAGATATTTCTGAGAATAGCTACTTTGTACAGCTCGGTGTTTTCAAAAAGTTCTCTTCTGCGCTAATTGTTGCAAAAAACACACCAAATACCCTCAATGCGTTACACATTTATCATAATCAGTTAAATATGAATTACTATTTAGTATCAGGATCATACGCCTCTAAAGCGCTTGCGCAACAGGCTATCAATTCAGTATACGCAGTGCCATCCTTATTCGGCAGTTTCATGGTTGATGCAAGGCGCTATGACGCTAAAACCTGGCATAACCTTGGTACAATTAATCAAGATAGCAACCACCGCTATTTTTTCTGTGAATATGCACGCTACCGGTCAGCAAAACAACTCAATCGTGCTTTAATAAACTCAATAGATCCCCTCTTTATTCTTAAATTAAATCGCAACGCTAAAGCCAATTTTCAAGTGCTTTCTGGTCCACATGATAGCAATAAGGGTAAACAATGTGATCCACATACAAGTCAATTAATCAAATCACCAATAAAGGTTGAAAAGCTCAGTTGGCATGGTGTTATTTCAGGTTTACGAGATGCTCGTGAAAAGGTTACTGCAGAGGATTAAACACCACGTTATGTGTTTTATTGAAGCTATCTAATTGAGAACAATGTACTTCACACTGCGCCCCAAATGACTCTAAAACCCAATTGCTTTCTATTACCTTTATATAACACGCAGATCTAATTTCATCTTGTTTTTTCGCTGAAATCACCCGACACATACTAAAGCTGCCTAATACAGTTATCTGAGCATCAAAATATGACGTTTGTGCAATGACACCCGCTTTAAAACCTTGATTGGTAGCATGAACCCGTTTTTGCAAATTTAATGAGGTGAAAAGCAAGCTTATGAGTAGTGCGGTCAATAATTTATGTTGCATCGTTAAAACTCAGGGTTTATATGCTTATAAGTGTAGTGCAGCATCAACCATTCAACGAATGTGTAGCGCGTCTATTTACAGCACTAAACGCAACACGTACCGCAGCTACCTCACTAAACACGTAAAACCTAAAGACACAAACGCATTACTAGCATTACTAACACTTTTCTGCATCGTGAGACCGTTTCCGAACGGCAAAAGGAACTTCCTACTATCTGATTTAATTGATATTATCGCAGATAATATGTTCCACCTCTGATCTCAGCTTGGTTTATCACGTCAATGAAGAATATAAATATCCAATATTTTAAACACCCTTACGCAGAGTTTATTCTTGGTTCCTTTGACAACACCTTATGTTTGTGTGACTTCAGGTATAGAGCGATGAGGCGCACGATCGATACGCGGATCAAGCATACCCTCAATGCGGATTTCATAGAAAAAAGTGACGATATTACAACCGCAGCTGAGCAGCAACTTACGCAGTATTTTATGGCCGAACGCCGCCATTTTGATATTCCTTTACGCATGGTTGGTAATGATTTTCAGCAGTCTGTGTGGCAAACACTTACCAGTATTCCTTATGGCGGCACTGCAACATATGACGATTTGGCTAAGCACTTACCAGCAAAGTACACCACCCAAAATATACACCATGCTAACGGGGCAAATGCATTGGCTATCATCGTACCTTGTCATCGGATTCTAGACATTTCAGGGTCCCTCGTAGGCTACGGTGGAGGCTTATCATTAAAAAAACGTTTGCTTGATTTGGAGCATAATCTCTTCAACCCACTGTAGCCTAAAGAATATCAATCCACCCGTTACAGTTGTGCGCAGTTTTTGCTAGGTTCGATTTCTACCTATTTAAACTCAGCAAGTCCATTCTCAATTCGATAATCTGAGTGTGACAATTGTAAAACAAGTAATGCATCTTGCTCTGTTGGCGCGCAAAAAAACCGGCATGATCTGCTATTAATACACATACTTTGTTGCCTATAAGTAGCAATATTCCGGCATCATACCAAGCAGATTCATTCTTATAATTTGGGTTATCAATTAGCTGTGTTTTAAAAGTCGTCGCGAGTTTTGTCGCTCGCTTAAAAACGGATCCTCATGGGTGATTAAGCTTAGCTTTAGTAACATATACGTACATGGCAAGTATTTGTTATACGTAAAGCGAATCCCTTCGTCTTACTTATTTTTATAGGATTTAAACAGAGTGGGAAAATACAGAGCCTGCGCGCGCCCGAAATCAACCTGTTTGCGCACTATGTTAAACTGTTCATGTACAAATTTAATAATGCTTCGCTGTCTACATTAGTACAAATTGTTTGCTTTGGATAATTGCTCCACTCGTCAATTGGAAATAGCCTATCGCTTTGTTTAAATAAAGTATGCCCTGTTGCCACCCCCTCAGTAACGACTCTTATGTTGCCTCGTTCAGTTGTAAATATTTCAGGTGCAATCGCATACACGATTGCCGATGAGTCATGTACATAAAATCCATCCAACCCTAAGTCCGCATGATAAAAATGCGCGTAAAACGCTGATATTTCAGAAATGAATGCGCCATACCTTGATGATTCACACTTAAGTTTATTTATATATGCGTTAGTCATAATTGATTGCTGAGTGACATCTAAACCGACCATGGTCACAGGCCAATCAGCAGATACAACAATATCTGCCGCATGCGGGTCGCCATAAACATTTGCTTCGGCAAACGGTGTCAAATTACCTGAATGTCCATTGAAGCCAAAAGCGCCCCCCATGATAATCACTTCTTTGACCAACGAAGCAATTTCCGGTGACTTGTTTAATGCTAGTGCTAAATTAGTTAAACGACCTATCGCAACAAGTGTAATGTCGTGAGGATGCGCTTTAACACTATTTATAATATAGTCATGGGCCGTTTGACTTACCGCTTGGCTTTGTTGTTCAGTCGGAATAACAATATTACCCAACCCATTATCTCCATGCACAACCGTCGCTGGAGGGCTGGCTGGCAGTACCAATGGAGTATTAGCACCTTGTGCTACGATTGCTTTTAAACTGAACTTATCCTTTAAATAAAGTGCGTTACGTGTGCTATTTTCAATCGATGCATTACCAAACGTTGTTGTTATTCCAATTAAATCAACTGCATCACTTGCGTCAGCAAGAAAAATGGCCATAGCATCATCGATGCCCGGATCCGTATCTATTATTATTTTTTTCATAACATCCCCTTAACTATTAATGCTTGTTAATTTTGGCAATAAAGTTGATTATTACACTCTTTATAATACTCAAGAATTAAACGAATTGCACCCACAATTAAAACGTTCCAAATAGTATTTTAATAATGTTTATTCTAACTAAAAGCGCAGAACTACCCTTCTACTGATACCAAATGTAAACTTTGCTTAATCGCATCCTCTAATACGTTTTTTTCACTCCCTGGCCCAATTGTGAGTAGTTTTGCACCAGTCGTGGGTGACCCTTTATATGGCCTTACGTAAACTTCTCCATCAGGACAGCGCTCAAAGTATGTAAAATGTGTTTCATTTGCTATTTGAGTGCACCCTTTCACACGTAAAATAGTACTGGGCAACAGCGTACATATTTCCTTAATGCAGCTATATACAGGCAAATTAGGTAAATCAGTTGAGCAAGAAGCCCAATGCGCTTTGTGATGTGCGAGCTTTTTAATATCGTTATCAATAGGCGTAACTTCAGGTAATTGTGACAGATCCAGTGTGTCGATGGGTAAAATCGTGGCACTTGGGTTAATGGCTTTAATTTCAGCAGTCACCTGAGCAACTCTACTTAAGGGTAATTGCTCTAAATGCGCCAAAGCGATTATTGAAGATACTTGAATTTGGTTCGCTTCCAGCTCATTATGTTCGCCTCGTGTCTGCCAGTTTTTTACATCAATAACAGACAATTGAATAGGCGGTAAAAATCTTGCGTCTATCCCCACACCTAAAAACCCCATTAATGAACAGGCATCGGTGGTGCCATTTGCTTCTATTAACGTAATACCTTTTGGCCGACTAGGGATCCGATTAACCGTATCTCGTAACTGAGATATACCACTGCAACAAATACAGCTTCCACTCAATGACTTTAACGACTTAGGGTCAATATCATCACTGAGTTGATCAATATCTAAGTTAGCGTTTTCGTAGTCGTTTAATATGACAAATGGCTGCCAGTTTTGCACTAACGCACTCTTAATGAGGTTTTTTAAAAGGGTCGTTTTCCCTGCACCTAAGAAACCGACGATGACAACGATTGCTTCCACAGCGAACCTCCAAAATAAAAGCGTGCCTCAGCCAAAAGTGACCTCGGCACTGCGGGTAAATTAAAACTTGGCGATTAACCAATTTTTATGCATTGAAAAATATAAGGTACGCACCTTTCCTTTGCCTTCAATATTGACCATATTCACTTGGGTTGGCCATAAATTTCTCAGCGTACCGTTAAATAACTTAATCCCTTGTATATTTTCGGGTAAATTAGCTTCTTGATATACCCAAAAAAACTGACCGTCGACTTCATACCCTACGTTGTTTAATATCAGTGCTTGCTCAGATAAATCTCGCGCAAAAAACTGCTGTGAAACATACTTTGCAAACAGTTGTTGAGTCTGTTTAGAATCCAAAATATCTGCTTTTTTGTTAAATAATTTCTGCACGGCATGCTCGGTGTCATGCAAATAAAACCGATGCATGATTTCCAGCTTATTAGACTGTTTATTAAATAAAACGGTCGTTTCAGCTGATTTTTTTTGATGGCTGAATGCAGTGTCAAAAACAACCATGGCCAACAACACAAATAACAGGTTTAGCGTTTTCATTTTTTATCAACCTTGCTATTTTCCTGTTTGAATTCATCAATACTCTTCAATGGGGTTTTAATATCCTGCATAATGTCTCTGCGTACTTTCTGTTTACTCTTTTTCGCTTTATATGCCTCAACACGAGATGGGATAATACGACGCGGGTAATAGTTGTTCTCTACATCTACATCAGCAGTTTCCCAACCAGGGTCGACCGCGACATTAAGTAACTCTTTATCTTTATCAGTTACAATCAATTTGCGAACATTGGCAGGAGTCCTACGCCAAATTTCAGCAGGAATATAATGATTCTCGCTGCTCCCATCCGTGTAATTTAGCTCAAGCAATATCGGCATCACCAACCCACCAATATTTGAAAACTCCAAAACATAGTAGTTTTTATCTTCCGCAACAGCACGATCAAGTGTTTGACGCTCCCAAGGCTTTAGTTCACTTAAAAACTCATGGTATTTATTACGTTCTTCGTTTGTGACTGTAAAACGATCATGCTCATCGTAAAAATCTCGAATGCTGGGGTTTCTATCCAACCACAGTGTTTTCCCTTGCGCTTTATTTCGCTCAACAAACAGTGACGATGGTTTATTCTGCTCGGATTCTCGTAACCGCTTATAATCAATATCAGGATTATGAGTATCAAGGCGCATTTTGTAGATTCTATCTATCGATATATCCACATGATCGGTTGAATAAAACCAACCGCGCCAAAACCAATCTAAATCAACACCGGATGCTTCTTCCATCGTTCTGAAAAAGTCAGATGGGGTTGGGCGCTTAAACTTCCATCGCTGTGAGTATTCTTTAAAGGCAAAATCGAATAATTCTCTTCCTAAAATAACTTCACGCAATATGTTCAGCGCAGCTGCCGGTTTGGTATACGCATTCGGCCCTAGCCTTAATACACTGTCTGATTGCGTCATAATTGGCACTTGGTGTTCTGATTTCATATAACCGACAATATCTCGAGGCTCAACACCCCAAGGGATGGTTGGGTCCCACTCTCGTCCCGCGACACCGTCTAAAAAGCTATTAAGTCCTTCATCCATCCAAGTCCATTGACGTTCATCTGAATTAACCACCATTGGAAAGTAAATATGACCAATTTCATGGATGACTACGCCAATTAAAAAGCGCTTTTCTGCCTGTGAATAAGTTCGAGTACCATCTTTTTGCAATTCGGTGCGAGGACCATTAAACGTGATCATTGGATATTCCATACCCCCGACAGGACCATTTACTGACTGTGCAGTTGGATACGGGTAATCAAAAGAAAAGCGAGAGTAAACGTCCATAGTGTGAATGACGGACTCAGTTGAATACTTTTTCCAAAGTTCGCCACCTTCTTTAGGATAAAACGACATTGCCATAACGTGTGGCATGGTTTCGCCTTTTTGCTCATACCCTTTAGCGTCCCACATAAATTTACGAGACGATGCCCATGCAAAGTCTCGTACATTTTCAGCTTTAAACTTCCATGTTTTTCGCTTATTGGTAGCCGCTTTTTCATTCTCTAAGGCTTCTTCTTCAGTGACAATGAACACGGGATGTTTAGCTGTTTTTGCAGCTTTTAAACGATTTCTTTGGGTTCTTGTCAACACCTTTTTAGCATTGATCAACACCCCAGTTGCACTAACAATATGATCGGCTGGTACATCAATTTCAACCTCATAATCGCCAAATTCTAAAGTAAATTCTCCACGACCTAAAAACTCTTTGTTTGTCCATGCTTCATAATCTGTATAGGCATGTAAGCGAGGAAACCACTGAGCGAGCAAAAATATATCGTTGCCACCTTCGCGTGCGTCATCTGGAAAATGTTCATAGCCAGAACGTGCCGAAAGCGCATCTTCTTCAACAATATTAAATGCAAACGCAATAGAAAACTCCACCTTCTCACCCGACGGTAGTGGCTTAGGTAAATCTATGCGCATTTGTGTACCTACCACAGTGTGATTCAGACTGTTACCGCGCTTATCATTTACTGCGCTTATTTCATAACCTAACCCGTTGTCTGACATGAATTGTTGACGACGTAATTCTTCCAAGCTTAATTTAGCACGTTTATCTTTATCTCCGGCTTTCGTTAATGGCCCTCGCCTGCCAATACCACCAAAGTTATTAGCTTGGTTAGCGATAGAATCATCTTTAAATATATTTTGATCCAGTTGGACCCATAAATATTTAAGCTGATAAGGTGAATTGTTGTGATAGGTAATTTTTTCGTTACCTGTTAAGCGTCGCTTCACTTCATCAAGAGATACTTTGATCTTGTAGTCTACTTTCTGCTGCCAATAGCGTTCTCCCGGCTCACCTGCTGCATTACGATAAACATTGGGTGTAGGGAGCACCTCTTCAAGCTGACGAAATTTGTCTTCAAAATCGCCTTTAGTTTGTTTTATTGCGGAAGCATATGCATTACCGAATATAACAAAAGGCAGAAGCATTGTGAGTATTGACGATGTTATGTTCTTCATATTTCAACTTCTTATTATTAGGGGCTGTTGATCTTTCAGGTTCATTTTTGCAGCCGTTTTATTGGCTTTTATACAAGACAGAGGCTGCGTAGCATGGTTATTCCATGTGAGTCAGCCGATAACATAGTAGAAAAGCCAATCAAGCGCTGCCTACCGGTTCTTTTGAGCGCCCTTTTCTCTTTGTTGCTTAATATTCGCTTAGATTACTAAGCCACACATTAAGCGCCGCGATAAAAGCACGCTCAAAGAGAACAAAAATAGAACAGCAAAGTTCAACAGCCCCTAGTTATTTACCTAAAGTTTTCATCAGATATCGTTATTTCGAACCCGAACGCACATCAAAACCTAAATCTAGTAGTTTTAAGTGCAAGTACTGGTAACAAAAATAACGTGGTAATTGATATTTCAAAGCGTGAAAATGCGAACATTATCGATACGAAAAATCACCACGCTACGACGATGCGATAAATAGTGCCATCGCCTCTTCCCTGCTCAAATGAATATTCAATACTGAATACCTGTGATTGAACGTGGTTAAATTGGCAGGACACTTCAATGCCTCGTTACACTAATTACCACCACGCCATTGTAATGTTATAATATAGCACAACCTAAAGTAACGCGATGAACTGCGTAAATTTACGATTAGTGGTATAAAAAATCCTTCCAAAAATTATTCGAGAATATATTTCTTTTTGCTAATAATTGACAAGCCACAAAAAAACAATAAATTAACAATTAACTTACGCATGCAGCATAAGGATATAAATATGCATACACATAAGGATATAAATATGAAAACAATTAAGTACCTTCACGGTACAAAAATACTTTCAGCAATCAGCTTGGTCTTTAGCTCATTTGGTTTTACAAGTGAAAGTATCGCGCTCTGCAACACCTGCTCTGATCAACAAATGCAAAGCAAAGCCATTCAGTATGCCCCCAATGGTGGGAAAGTGCATGTCATTGATTACACGGGTAATAGAATTAAGGCATTCCAGACAGAGCGTGAAGAAGGCCTATTGATGTATTGGCCAATTCCAGTGAAGCAAGCAATTAAAACATCGGTTAATCAAGCTAAACAAGTGTCTAATACAATCAAAGATTTAGCCAATGGCCAAGTAACCATTGATCACCTTCGTCCATTTTTAGGGTCGTATACAAATATAGCTAGCGCGCACACAGCTGCCAAGTCAGTGTATGAAAAGCAAGCAATTCAGCAAGCGTTGAGCGACTACTTTACGGGTAATGTCGCTGGGGCGCTTACCTCTACGACAGTCACCTTGGGTAATTCAATCATAAATCAAGTATTGGCGGTACAAATGGCCGTTGATGTGGCTTTTCCGAGTGATGGCACAACTTATACCTTTAAATTCAAAGGGGTGATCAAAAACCTCAATGGTAAAGTCTCAATCGCGTTCGAACCCGTTGCTTTTTCTGGTCGAGATAAGGGAATTATGTTATCTGAAGGGAATTATTCTGGGTACCAAGCACGGGGATCCTCAGAAGCGTTGCAACGTATAATCAATCATATGGTTCAATCAGGGGTGAAAGTCTATATTGAAGGGCGTATTTATAATGGTGGTACCGTGATAATTAATGACATCATATGCAGTGATGAACCGCCTAAAGGGTGTAAAGCGTCTAAATAAGCTATTTTTTTCTGTGGTATTAAGCTGCTAGATTGAAAATACTAATACTTGGCCTGCGCGCTCACTCATGTGCAAAACACCTAAAAAAAAGCACCTAAAACAAAGCACCTAAAACAAAGCCGACTTTCAAAGTCGGCTTAATTAACACACTGTATTAAATCACAACACTACCACTCAAACATATATGCCATTTTACTAATGGTTTTTAACGCCACGCCATGGGTATTTCGCTTTGCATACAGGTGTTGCAGTGATTTATCTTTCACTTCTCCAACAATGACCTCTTTTACTTGGTAGCCCATTGCCGTCGCTGCAGTGCTATAAGCCACGAACTCCCATTTACGAATGTTGGTGTTATCGAGAATAATCAGTGGGATCCCTTCTGCCAACGCATTAATAAAGCGCGCCAAGTTTAAATTATGAAACTGGGGCAATTTGAACTTTTGAAAGTGGTATTCACCTTCTTCATTATAAAAGTAGTCATCGGTTGAACAGATAAAAAACTGGCTCTCGTCACCCCCAACCATCTCATCAGATAGAGACTCAGCGTAGTGACTTTTACCGCTTCCCGGCAACCCTCTCAGGATAAAAACTTGTTTCATCGACAATTGTTATTACCTATGCTCTTAAGCAAATAAAGTGAGTCTTACTACAGTTATAATGCCATAAATCTTTAGAAGAATCATGAACTATAGCTGACTCATAAAGCAATTATCCTAAAGCGAACAAATTACACTCGAAAAAAATGTAAAACTGTCGTTAATTTCAATAAATTTGAGACTAGATGTAAAAGAGTTGCCTCAGGCGGTTTTTTTATTGCCGTATCAAAGGTAAGATACGGTTCTTGTGCCTACGAATGACCGTAGGTACACTCGATTAATTTAGGTAACTTATATCATTGGAGTGAAGATGAGCCACATAGCGATAACGGAGCTACTAAAAGGCACCGTTGCGGTAGACAGCCAAGTAACAATTAAAGGTTGGATCCGTACACGCCGCGATTCAAAAGCAGGTATTTCTTTCTTAGCCGTTCATGACGGTTCTTGTTTTGACCCTATTCAAGCTGTCGTACCTAATTCGCTCAATAATTATGACGAAGTTACGAGTTTAACCGCGGGTTGCTCTGTGAAAGTAACGGGTGTGCTTGTACAATCTGAAGGTACTGGTCAATCTTACGAAATTCAAGCGAACTCAGTTGAAGTACTTGGTTGGGTAGAAAACCCAGATACATACCCAATGTCTGCAAAGCGTCACAGTATTGAATACTTGCGCGAACATGCTCACTTACGACCTCGTACTAACGTAATAGGCGCGGTTACACGTGTTCGTAACTGTTTGTCTCAAGCATTACACCGCTTCTTTCACGAACAAGGTTACATGTGGATCAGTACACCAATCATCACTGCCAGTGACTGTGAAGGTGCGGGTGAGATGTTCCGTGTTTCAACACTGGATATGAATAACTTGCCTCGTACTGATAAGGGCGATGTGGATTACAGTGAAGATTTCTTCGGTAAAGAAGCATTCTTAACGGTTTCTGGTCAGCTAAATGGCGAAACATACGCCAGTGCAATGTCGAAAATTTACACCTTTGGTCCAACTTTTAGAGCTGAGAATTCAAATACATCTCGTCACCTAGCTGAATTTTGGATGGTTGAACCAGAAGTAGCATTTGCTGACTTAGATGATGTAGCAAACCTTGCTGAAAGCATGCTGAAATATGTATTCAATGCTGTATTAACAGAACGCCGTGATGATATGGAGTTTTTCGCTCAACGTATCGAAAAAACCGCAATCTCGCGCCTTGAAGAGTTTGTAGAAAAAGACTTTGCACAAGTTGATTATACCGACGCAATTACCATTTTAGAGCAATGTGGTAAAAAGTTTGAATTCCCAGTTAAATGGGGCGTTGATTTACAATCTGAGCATGAGCGTTATTTGGCTGAGGAACACTTTAAGTCGCCAGTTGTCATTAAAAACTACCCACGTGACATTAAAGCATTCTACATGCGTCAAAACGAAGATGGTAAAACAGTCGCAGCTATGGACGTAGTCGCCCCAGGCATTGGTGAAATTATTGGTGGTTCTCAACGTGAAGAACGGTTAGATGTTCTTGATGCACGTTTAGAAGAAATGGGTCTGAATAAAGAAGATTACAGCTGGTATCGTGATCTTCGTAAGTATGGCTCAGTGCCACATTCAGGTTTTGGACTTGGCTTTGAGCGTTTAGTTGCATATGTTACTGGTATGGGTAATGTCCGTGATGTTATCGCTTTCCCACGTACCAAAGGCAGCGCAACGTACTAAAGTCCTGCTCAATAGCCAGTGATACGTACAAAATAAAAAACCCTGCTCGGCAGGGTTTTTTATTTTAGCTATCTTTTAGTATCTCAACCAACCACTATGGACAAAGCCAGCCTGTTGGGCATCGACACTCACTCAGTGGTCCAAATGTATTGGGATAAAGACGGCCACCCGCAACTTGTGGCGTATTCTCTGATGCTAAGTCTAACTTCTTATCAAGCAATTTTAGTTTAGATTTTTTTAATTTTAATTTCATAACAATATCCTTTTATTTATTATTGCAATACCATCCTATAGTGTCCTAGGTTAAATAACAACCTAGACAGTTCCTATTAGGTGGACTCGAGTGTGTTATGAAATAAACACATTCGTATTTACAAAAAGTAATGGATTTTCGAGTTCTTTTAACGTTAGTTCACTAGGCAAAATATCTCGGCTTATATATTTCTCGAACATGGGGTCTGGATCACATAACAGTATATCTAAGGCAAACCGATTTTTGCCATAAAGACCCCGATGGATCATGTTAGCGGAAAAAACCAGTATATCTCCGGCCTTTAAAGAAATTTTAACTGCACCTTCTATTTCTTCATCGTTTGTATGACCATTTTTTTGCAACCTGATATCTAGCTCGTCATTACGGTCCCATCGTTTATGTGTTTTCGGTACTAGCTCTACGCCGGGGTCATCTGTCAAAGCCACTCTATAATGCACAACATTAGGGCCTGTTAGCGCCAATTTTTGCTCTTCAATTGTTAGATGATATTGTGAGTCTCTATGCCAATAATTTGCTTGGTTGGGATTCAAAGGATCGAAAAATAGCTGAGTATTCATAAATGCCGCATCAGGTCCAAGTGTATCATCAATGATATGACGCAATTTATGAGACCCAATCACATTAAAAAGTATTGCACGCTTGCCCTCAGGTAAATGCGCTTGATGAGTTAAATAAGCGGAATTTATCGCTCCATTTTTATATGCTTCGTCGTTTTTTTTCTTCCATAATTTATGGTAGTACTGCGTAGCTTCCTTAATTGGCGCTAACTCCTTGGCAGTCAGCGCATTTCTAATCACAGCATAACCACTTTTTTCAAACTCTAACGTCACATCCATACCTCTCAAATAATATGCTGTACCAAATTTTCGCTAAATACAGCCCCTTTCGAATAAATATTCAATGCCTACTACCCGATTCTCGTAGCGTAATCATCTCTTTTGCCACAAGTGCCGCTGACGGTAAGAACATAGTACTGACAATTCTTTGGTCAACAATAACCTCTTGCTTATCAACCAATAGTTCTTTATTTTGTGCTTTTGCGCCATTTTTGTTTAACTGGCTTTCTACCAAAAATGGTAACAAAGTGCCCTGCTTCGCCCATGATTTTGATTTTTCTGTTGAGTCAGGAAAACCGGCTACTTTCTTTCCTTGCACTAAGTATGCGCCACTCGGTAAAATCACATTGGCAAATGCTCCAGCGCCATGGCCACTTGATCCAATAATTCCTCCAGCTTGATACACAGCAGCAATGATGGTTTGCATATTTTTATTGTTAGCAATATCAAATAAGGGACCATAACCTCCTCCAATAAATACGCCCCAATATTGACTTAAGTCTAGCTGTTTAGGTTTTAAAGTTCGCTGTGTTTTATCAGCAAACCCTTCATATTTAATTGTATAGCTGCTGATCCCAACGGGGTTCATCATAAATTCAGCCTTTCCGCCATTGGGTGAAACAAAGTCAACAGAATACCCATGGCTCATGAAAACATGGTGTGGAGGCGCGACCTCCCATAAATTATTCCGTGCATCATGTTTTTCTGGATCCCCCATATCTAAAGTATTCGATACCATGATCAGCACTTTCTTTTGCTCTACTGCAACCACCTCTCCCACATAACACGCCAATATCCACGCAATTAAGAGCCCACTTATCGTTTTCATAATTTCCCTACCTAATTGTTAAATACCTCCTCTTAGACGCTGTGATTTAAAGAAAGGTTTAAACCCACTACAGGAGATTAACAAAGTCTTGGTATCTAAAACTAGGCTACGCGTTTAATTAATAAGACGACTTAGTCGCGTATGTAACAATCTCTGCTATACCTAGTTAAGAAAACTAACTAACCTCGGGTTTGGATAAGGGTTTTGGAATAGGAAATATTTTGAAAACAAACTTACGTACAATCCAATGGTGATATTTTGTTCAATATCAAGGCGCTTTTATGCAGTAATAGCGGGCTATTACAAATGAAAGCAACGCCCCGAGAGTGAGACAAATAGCTTTATTGGGCAAATTCGCTTGTCCAGAGCTGAGGTTAACTATAACCAGTAAGTGGGGGAACTATGGATCTATTACGAATAATAATTGCGATATTGCTGCCGCCTTTAGGGGTGTTTTTACAGGTCGGTTTGGGAGGGGCTTTTTGGTTGAATATTTTACTCACCCTATTTGGTTATGTACCCGGCATTATTCATGCGGTTTGGGTGATAGCGAAAAAATAAACACGCCTTTCATAAGATAATTCAATATTTACATCAATAACCAAACGACCATGTAATACTTACATGGTCGTCTTACCGTGACGCCTATCAAACGATTATGCAGCGTTATTTTCGTTCACTCTGGTTAATAACCGCGACAAGTAACGCAGGTAAAAAGGTCAAGCTTAATACCGTTGAAACCAATATACCACTGAGCACAATCACCCCTACGCCTCTATAAAGTTCTGTACCTTCACCTGGAATAAGTACCAAAGGCGCTAACCCAAATATCGTTGTTGCTGTTGACATCAAGATAGGTCTTAAACGCTTAGCCACTGCTTGTTCAACAGCTTCACGAACAGGCATAGCCTTATCTATAATGAAGCGTCGAGTTTGATCTACAATAAGAATCGGATTGTTTACCACCGTACCCAATAAAATGAGAAAACCTAGCATAGTGATCATATCAAACGGTTGGTGAAAAGCGGCGATACCGAGCCCTGTCAGCATACTATTAATCCCATTAACAGTAACCAGCCCCAGCAAACCACCTGCCATACCAAGCGGTACCGTTGCTAAAATAAACAGAGGATAACGCCAATGCGTAAATATAGCCACAAGCAGCAAATAACTTAAAACCAATGCAATCACAAAATTGCCTGACAACGCGGATTTAGTTGCTTCAAGTTGGTCTGCTGCACCACTGATATTGAGCTTAATACCTTGTGCAATTTTACCTTGCTGCCACAAATTTGGCAGTAACTGTTGGCGTACAATTTCTTCTGCAGTTTCTAACGCAACATCTCGTGGCGGAATAATGTAAACCGTGACTGTGCGATTTCCATCAACACGGCGTACAGAGTTACTATTTTTACTCTCCATCAAATCTGCCAGTGCATTTAACGGTAAAACCTGCCCATGAGGGGTAACAATTGGTGTATTAGCCAATTCAGTTAAGTCTTGTCGGTTTCCTGCACCACTAAACAAGAACATGTCGACTTTGTCATCATTCAAAATGAACTCATCAACATATGCTCCATCACTCATCGCTGCCACAGTATAACCAAAATCACCGTTACTGATCCCAAGCTCTGCCAATCTATGCCATCGCGGCTTTATTTCAATTAAAGGTTGTTCGAGTGCCAAAGAGCCAGGGTCTGAGTCAATTTGTGGATTATCAAATAATCGCTCAGCCTCGCCATATACCGCTTCCGCCGCACTATATAATTCGGTGATATCGCTACCGGCTATATCAACAGCAACGGCACGCGTACCACCATCATTACTTGAAATAATTGACCCACGAGCAGAGAATGCACGCATACCATCATAGCTTTTAAATTTGGTTGTAATTGCTGACATCATCGCATTGATATTTTTTGAATCTACCGGTGCACTTAAAAACCAAATGCGGCCAACAGACACTGACATCGAGTAATACTCAAGTGGTGGCATTGTGGTTTTACCCGTATCATAAGCCACACTATTCGCTTCAACATGCGCATCAAAAAAAGTTCTTAACTCGGCGCCAATTTTTTCCATTTCCGATAGGTTATAGTTAGGCGGCGCAATCATCATTGAAAAAGCTTTCGGCTCTTCTCCTTCTGGCAAGTACTCCGCGGCAGGCATCAAAGTATATGCCAACCCTAAAATCCCAATAATGAATGCTACGCTAATAACACGTGCTTGTTGCTGCGAACGCATAAACTGTTTAGATATTGATAACCACCATGTTCCAAGTTCAAACTGTTGTTTTTCATCTAAATCTTGCTTTTTACCAAAATGCGCGAGTGCTACGGGTACAACAAATAATGCAACGAGCATCGATGCAATGATGGCCCCTGAAATAGCAATGGCAATATCAGAATACAATTGCCCAGCTTCTTGCTCAACAAATAGTATCGGCGCAAAAACCAACACAGTTGTGGCTGTTGAGGCTAATACCGCAGGCCAAACTTCGGTCACACCTTTCACTGCTGCTAAACGCTTACTAAGTCCTTCTCGCTTTGCTTGCACAATAGACTCAAGTACCACAATGGTATTATCAACGGTCATACCGATTGCAAATGCAACACCAGCTAAAGAGATAACATTAATAGTACGACCGAAACTCATTAACGCAAAAAAAGCAGCAACCGTACATAACGGTATCCCCATTACGCCTACTAATGTCGCGCGTCCTGAGCGTAAAAAGAAATACATCACAAGCGTGGCCAATAATGCGCCTAATGCCAAGTTAGTCCATACGTTTTGCAATGAGCTTTTCACGTACTTTACGTCATCACTGAGCAACTTCAGTTCTAAGCCATTCTGCGTTAATAGTTGCGCATTAAGCTCAGCAATAACCGGCAACATTTGCTCTTTTATCGCTAGTACATTGGAACCACTTTCTCGCCTAACCGATAAACTTAACGTACGTTCACCATCTGAATAAGACATACCGCGCGTCTCAAAGTGGTCAAGCGACACACTGGCCACATCTTTGAGTAACACATTAGCTGAACCAATTCGTTTAATAATGAGGTTCTCTAATTCACTAAGCTTATCAAAACGCCCAACAACACGAAGTAAGTAGCGGCTCTGTCCACTTTCAATATCTCCGCCCGAAGCATCTCTATTTCGTGTTCTAATAGCATTTCTTACCTCAGTTAAGCTGATCCCACGCTGCGCTAACCGTGATGCATCTACTTTAATTTGGATCTGACGTTGTGCGCCCCCTCCAACTCGAACCTCAGACACGCCCGCTACACTTTCCATACGAGGGCGAATAAAATCTTCAGCAAAATCTCGTAATAAATCCATGTCGAGTTGCAACGGATTACCTGGTTGAGGTTTAAGCAAAAAATACATGAAAGCATTATTAGAGAATGAGCTGGAAAACAGCCTTGGTTGGTCAACGTTTTCAGGATAAGCGGGTACTTGGCTTAATGCATTATTAACACGAATTAGCGCGTCATTCACTCCAACACCAAATGGAAACTCTAACTCTACCGTTGCCTCGCCCATTTCTGCATACGATATCATCCGCTTTAAGTTAGGCAGACTTCTTAAATAACGTTCTTGCTCAATCAAGATTTCTTTTTCTACATCTTGCGGTGTCGCACCCGGCCACCCTGTCTGCACCGTGATCGTCCGTACTTCTAAGTCAGGGATCATCTGTACTGGAATATTTAGCGCAGAAATCAATCCTAATATTGTCGTGATCAGCACGACAACCGTGACTAGCGTTCCGCGTTTTACAGCAGCTTCAATCATAGCGCACTGCCTACTGTAGATTTAATGGTTAACGATGACCCATTCTTAAGTAATTCAACACCTGAAACAACAATATGTTCAGTGCCATTTAATCCAGTCACAGCCACTTTATCAGCGTGTGATTCGATAATATCAACTAAATATCTCGTTGCTATTCCACTTTCAATTGCAAATATACTACTTCCGCCATCTGGATGCTGTTTAATCGCACTTTTAGGTAACCACACGGTATTTTTTTGAGACGCCATATGTATTTTCGCTGTTGCAGACATACCTGTGATAAAGTCACCTGTCGCCATATTATTGCTAGGTAAATCTACATGTACAACAAACGTCCTGCTTATAGGGTCTGCAACTCCCACTATACGGCTCACAGTAATATCTATTGCTCTGCTATCTAGTGTATCGGCATTTACCGTCGCACTAAGGTGAGGCTGTTGTATCATTTGAGTATAGTATTCCTGCGGTACATCCAATACCAAACGTAAGTTAGACTGGCCCACTAACGTCAGGACACTATTTTGTGGTGTGATCCACTCTCCAATATCCACTTCTCTTTTTGCGATAACCCCTGAAAAAGGGGCATATAGTGTATGACGTTGTATTAATTCTTGCTGTAATGATACAGCTGCTTGCTGCTTAATCAATTCAGCTTGTGCGTTAGCCAAACTCGCTTTTCGTTCACCAATAAGTGTTTTTGCAACGCTTTGCCGGTTAGATAAAGCCACAACTTCGTTAAGGAGACGTTCAGCTTCTATTTTGGCAATATTAGCCGCTTGTAAACTCGCTTTCGCCTGATCTAATTCAAGCTTAGCTAACGTGGCGTTCAATTGCAGTAACTTATCCCCTTTGGCTACCTCAGTACCCACATCAACAAACAGCGTCGAAACCGACCCCGCTTCCATGGTTGCGATATTTGCATGTTGCGCTGACTCTATCGAGCCCGTTAATTGGATCGTCTCAGGGGAGCGGTCAAGTGTGGGCAGAAAAACATCAACCTCTGTTGAATTAGCATGGCTATCACTAGCAACACACATAATGGCAGTAGCCAACAAACATAATACGGCACGAGCAGCGACTTGCATAAAAACCTCTAATGATAATTATTTCTATTTAATTCTAAACACTTCGAAATTTAGCGCACCCTATTTGCGATAAATTACTAATAACGCCAGATGTGATGAACATTACGCTTTTTTAGATTTAATAAACACAAAAGCAGGCTCGCTGGAGAGCTTTCTATATGTGGCTGAGCACAGCACTTCAGCTTCTCGTGCCACCTGCCCTTCCGTCAGTTGTGTGACCACTAAACCCGATTGAGTTATCGCAGTGAATAATTGTGTCAATGAGCGTCGGAAAAACTGTACCTGTACTGGTTGCCCTATCGTTCCCCATACATCCGTCACCCTTTCTGTTGCAAAATAGTTGTTGGCTTGGCTCAATTCAGCCTCTGAACACGGGTGATGCGTTGAAAAAACAATATGTCCTGATGGCCTTAGTACGCGATACACTTCGTTAAAAAAAGGCACCAAGTCTGCTAAATAATGCACCATTAGCGGACATATAATTAAATCTTTACTATTTGATGCTTCCCGTGGGAGGCCATGCGTTAGATCTTGCTGATAGACATTTACCTGTGCGCCTAAACGGTTTCGCACAAGTGCAACCATCGCATCAGAAATATCTACACAGGTCACTGATTTTGCATTTCGAGATATTAAATAGTCAGCGTAAATACCCGAACCACACCCAATGTTTATTGTTTCTAACCCTGTCACAGAGCCAATAAGCGCTTGTAAAGAGAGACGTTCATAATACGCGTTGTAAATATTATTTTGAACTGCTTAGTCATATTCCTTCGCATATTCGATATACATTTTAGATGTCATATCGCCTCTCAAATTTGTATTTAAAGCCCATAAAAATCTCGTATTTTTAAAATAATTTCTCCCTGTAAGTTTCTAGAAAGCTTCACCCTTTAAAGTACGTACATTCAACTCATTCAGCCACTTCATTAACACTGGAGTGCTCAGTGGTATTTTACTTACTTTAAAGGGATATAGTATGACTTTAATGAAATTCGGTTACGTAGCATGTTTACTCACTTGCGCTACTTGTGCACACGCAAATGAGCCCTCGTCGGAATTTACATGGAGCTTAGGGATAGCTGCAATCTCCCAAGACCAAGGCTATGTTGATGTAGGGAACGAGACTAACCTGATCCCAATTGTTGGGCTTCAATATGGCAATTTCTCGTTACTTGGTCCTCGTGCTAGCTACAAATTTTTTGCTAATCAAACACTGGAAATTTCAGCAATTGCTAACCTGCGCTTTGACGGATATGAAGAAGCTGATGGCGATATCTTTAAAGGAATGGACGACCGAGATATGAGCTTTGACGCAGGTATCGAGGCTGAAATAGACATGCAATTTGGTGAGTTCGGCGTTGAATTTACGCACGATATATCCAGCACCCATAAGGGATATGAATTAAGCGCAAGTTATGGCGTTCCTTTTATGCTGAATAATGGGCGAATAATGCCTTATATTGGTGCAAATTATCAAAGCGATGATCTTGTAGATTACTACTTTGGAGTAATGCAAAACGAAACGATCAGTACTCGCCAATTTTATCAACCAGGGGCTACAACAAGCTTTGAGATAGGCGTAAATAGCACCTGGATGTTCAATAAAAAGCACATGATAAAAGCGGATATTAGTTATTTATCTTATGGCAGCGATATCAAAGACTCGCCGTTAATTGATAAATCAGGTTCTGCACAGATTTTGGTTGGCTACGCGTATGTTTTTTAATGTAAGTGTATTTAAATACCTATACTTGATCACTGCATGTGCCACTTTAATCGGGTGTAACAAGCAACCTTTAGAAACCGAGACGTTAGGTGATAACGCAGATAAGCCAGCTACAATAGTAAGTGACAGTGTTTACGCCACGCGAGTCAACAAAGTACCTGAACAGATTTTCTATGGCCGCGTTCAAGGCTACACCAGTTATGATCTGGCCTTGTTTGTCGATGGTAGAATCGATCACGTTGTCGTACGAGAAGGTCAACTGGTAAATAAAGGAGATGTACTAGCAACGCTGTACTCTCCAACCCTATCTCAGCGTGTTGCAGCAAGAGACTCTGATTATCAAAGTGCAAAAGCAGTGTTGCTTCAAGCTGAGGCGCAAAAAAAACGCAGTACAGAACTGGTTCGCAAAAAGTTACAGTCTGATGCAATGCTAGAAGATGCCATTCGTGCACTGCAAGTGGCAAAACAGCAAGTTAACAATACACTTGCACAACTTAATGAAGCGCAGAATCAGCAACAAGAAACCCAATTAGTTGCACGTCACTCAGGCGTAATTGCAAAACTGTATTTACGCGGAGGCGATTATGTAAATTCAGGTAGCAATATATTGCGATTTGAGTCAACCGAGCGACAAAAAGTGACATTTTCAGTCCCTGAACGCATTGCGATTAAACTTGAGAGCCAGCAGCAAGTAACAATAACATTACCCAATATTAATGCGACTTTTGATGGTCATATCTCAGAACGGAGTTTGCCTAGTATTGGCGAACTTGCGTTATTCGATATAACCGTGTCTATACCAGACAGTACACCCAATAATGTCGGCCTTACAGCGCAACTACATTTACCCATTACCAATCAAACCTTATATAAAGTGGTACCATCAGCACTGCGTTATGATGCCCTCGACCAAGCTTACTTACTCACCGCAGATGGCACGACCCAATACCCTGTCTCGGTAGTCGCAATCGAAGAAAATGGTTTGCTTGTCACAAGCACCTCCTCACTTGACCAACCCCTCAGCCTTGTCTCTGAAACAAACAGCCAATTGAATTTGGCCCAACTAGTCAAAAGGTAACTTTATGTCTATGTCCCAAACCAAATGGTATCTACAAGCACGGTTAGTTCTTGGTATCGTCGCTATTTTAACGATGACAGGTCTTGTCGCATGGCATAGTGCCAATGAGCAAGAAGATCCAAGCTTCCCCTATAGAAATGGTATGATATTGCTGGTTAAACCAGGCATGGACATCACACAGCTCACAGATGAAGGAGTCAGACCTATTGAGCGAGTGCTCAGCGAAATAGACGAAATACAAACCTTCAGCGCGCGAATAAAGCAAGGATACGCAAATATTGACCTTGAACTGAAGGAGCACATTTACGATACCTACCCAATTTGGCAGCGGATCAAAGATCGCATTCGTCAACTTGAGCCTCAATTATATCCTATTAATATTTCAGTACATGACCGTATTCAAGACACACAAGGCATTGTGTTATCTGTAAGCACAGGGAACGGCATACTCCATGACCATCGTTTCGCTTTAAAAATTAAGGACGAGCTACTCTCGCTTTCAGCTGTTCGTACAGCAACCTTGATAGGTGCGCCTAAAGAGCAATTACAAATAGCATACTCTGCACAAAGCATGAGAGAAACAGGAATAACGCCAACAAAAATAGCAAAGCATGTAGCCCAGCTCAATACCGAAGCGACCCCACCAATTTTACAAAACGGGTCATTTACAACGGGTTTGAACTCATTAACCCGGATCTCTAGGTTAGATACAATCAAGGGTACGCAGATATTTTCACCAAATGGCAGTGCTATGGTACTGGCAAACATTGCCGATGTGGCCTACCGAGTAGACCCAATTAGTAATGAACAATTTTGGATTGATGGCAAGCGTACTGTGGGTATTGCCCTTACATTACCCCCAGATACTATCCAAGTAACCGCTGTTGGTGCACGTATTAAGCAGAAAATCGCACAATTGAATCACCAATATGCTCCTTTCAAAGTGCATGTTCATTTATTCCAACCTGATTGGACTCAAAAGCGTCGTAGTTCACTCTTAACCTCATTGTTAGTCAGTTGCTTGGGTGTGACAGTGGTATTAATGTGCCTCATGTCATTTCGCAGCGCATTAATTGTTAGTGTCTCTATTCCAGCAATTGCGCTCTCTGCACTTGGTATATTTGGCATGTTTGGGGGGGTTATTCATCAAATGACAATTGCAGGTTTGGTTCTCTCGTTGGGGTTAATGGTTGACAATAGCATCGTCACGGCTGAACGTATTGTTCATCACTTGGAGCAAGGCGCGTCTCGAGTGGCAGCACCTTTAATGGCCATTCGAGAGTTGTATAAGCCATTAGCAACTGCGACGCTTACCACCATTGCAGCATTCATTCCTATGTTACTGTCAAAAGGCAATGTTGCTGATTTCATCGCCACGATCCCAGTTCTGGTGATTATGTGTATTGTTTTAAGCTATCTAATTTCATTATCACTGGTCCCCGTTATGAGCATGTTTTTTGCCCGTAATTCCAAGCCTTACCGCACGACTAATCACCCACTTAGTACAGTTGCAAAGGGTATCGCGTTGTGGTCTTTAAAATACCCAAAAAGCACATTAACAATGACTGTTGTATTCATTGTACTCATAATGAATTTGCCAAGCAGTCATGGTGAGTTTTTTCCGAAAACAAGTCGTAACCAAGCATATATTGATATTCAACTTCCTTTTGGTACCTCCGTCGACGAAACCACAAGAATAGCCAAACACATTGCTCACAAATTGAAAGGCAATGATAAAATTACCCATACCTATCTATTTTCAGGTAATTCAGGGCCCCGTTTTTACTACAATTTGGCACAACAGCCCAATGAAAGCCATATCGCACGTATCGTCTTTGAAACAACACCTGATACTCTAGTTTCATCAATTGTAGAACACCTTAACAAGCAATTTGTCGTCCAGTACTCTGATTTTATTGTTATCGCTCGTGAACTTGGCCAAGGGCCTCCTATTTCTAGCCCCATTGAATTGAGAGTACTTGGTGGCAGTGAGTACGCGAACTTAGCCGCATCAGAAGCTATATACTCTCTCCTGTCACAGCATCTTGATACTCAAAACACCCGGCGTAACTACGGATTGGGCAAACCGCAACTTGCACTATCGATTAACAAACAACAGTTACAACTGAGCCAGCTTACTGAACACGACCTCAATAGCTATTTGGCTTGGCAAAGCTCGGGGTTAACTGCAACCACTTTGAACTACACAACAAACCCAGTTGATTTAGTCATAACCGTTCCAAAGCCGGTTAACAACTCAACCGAATTGCTAAACACACAAGTTATGATGCAAGATAATCGCTTTATTCCCCTTTCATTGCTTGCAGAACAAATAGTTACCGCAGCTCCCCCCGTAATTACTCGCTACAATGGCTTTTATGCTCGCACCCTATTCGCTGATGTGCACCATAATGCAGACGAAGAAGACATTATTGATGCTTTGCAAGGTCAAATAGATGATTTGGCGAAACAGTACGGCGTTACCATAAAATTTGGTGGTGAAGCACAAGAATCAAGTCAGGCAAATAACGCGCTATTGGTCGCAATGCCCGCAGGCATCGTATTACTCTTTATAGCGCTAATTTTGCAGTTTAATTCATACCGGTTAAGTTTATTGGTTATGCTGAGTATCCCAATGGGGATCATTGGTGCACCCGCAATGCTGTCGTTAGTGAATATCCCGTTTGGTTTTATGTCGATTTTAGGCGTACTTGCATTAACTGGGATCGTGGTTAACACCGGTATTATACTAATCGAAAGTGCCATTAATGGGCTAAAAGCAGGCTTAAGTAAAGAATTGGCAATAACCACCGCGGTGCAGCAACGCTTCAGACCTATTTTGTTGACCACAACAACCACCATTATTGGTATGCTACCGTTAACGTCATCGCAAAGCCCACTTTGGTCGCCATTGGCATGGGCGGTTATTGGCGGATTAATCACCTCCACAGCTTTAATGATGTTTGTGATGCCTCTGGCACTTAATTTATTACTCGAAAACACCGTCAGTGAAGTAGAAACACTGAAATGATTGAGATAAAGGAAATAACCATGCGTGTTTTAATAACAGAAGACAATCAACAGCTTGCTGAATTTATACAAAAAGCAATAATGCAAGATGGCCATGCCGCTGATATCGCGTTAGACGCCGCGACCATGATGACTCAACTCACTATTTGGCAATATGATGGGGTTGTTTTAGATCTAGGGTTACCCGATAAAGATGGATTAGATGTGATCAAACATTTAAGAGCAAATAATAACCCGATCCCTATATTGATCCTCACAGCAAGGGGTGGCATAGATGATAGAATTAAAGGGCTCGACTTAGGTGCTGATGACTACCTCAATAAGCCGTTTTCTGTTGATGAGCTAAAAGCGCGACTTAGAGCACTAATGCGTCGTCCGGTCGATTATTCAGGTAACGACCTAACAAGAGGAAATGTTACCGTTGAAACTAAATCTCGACGCGTCACGGTGAATACAAAAAACATTACCATGGGGAAAACCGAAGTCGCCATCTTAGAGTACTTATTAAAACACGCGACACTCACTGTCAGTAAAGAGTCTTTATTTGATGCCATATATGCTATGGGGTTCGAAGTAACCGATAACGCGATTCAGGTTGCTGTTCATCGTATTCGTAAAAAACTGGAAGGTTCGGATGCAACAACACAGATTACCACCATTCGGGGCATAGGATACATTTTGTCATGATTTTCAACAAAAGCTCTCTTTCATGGCGTTTGCTAAAACACTTTTTGCTGATCGGTGGCGGTGTGTTCTCGCTTATTGCCATCATGCTGTATTTAATGTCAATTAACTTTGCCAATCTCGCGGTAGAAAAAAGTATGTTTGGTATGGCGGAAGATATTCAGTCCAGTTTAGTTTTTGACGAGAACAATCAACTTGTCTATCACCCCGACCAAGTGGCAGAAGTCTGGGGATACGATGCATTATATAATAACCTTGGGTTTCGTATAACAGATATAGACTCTGGTCAGGTAATATTGCGTTCGTATACAGATCCTAAAGTAGCAACTATTCTCGACGCCATGCCCGACATATTGCCAGAAGGATACTCAAAAAGTATCAATGAAAATGGTTCACGTACAGACATGTATAGAATTGTTTTTCAACTTAAAGAGCATCTTTTAGCTGTTGACTTGGCGCGTAAAGACCTTGTTGGTGAGCTTGCTAATGAAGCTGTAAAACCCGCCTTAAGTTTTGTCTCGGCCCTCACTATGGGCGCAGCGTTTTTAGTGTTTGTTAGTGTCACCCTTGTTTCTATTCGTTCACTTATACGGCCTGTTAATAATGTCACCTCTCAACTTTTACAAATAAAACCAAATCAACTTGATAAACGCTTGTCAACAGAAGATGTACCAACAGAGATACTGCCTCTAGTGTTGGGGCTCAATGACGCAATGGAGCGCGTAGAGCAAGGATTTGAAGAACAGAAACGTTTTGTCGCCAACGCAGCTCATGAATTACGCACGCCGTTAGCCATACTGTCGACACGTGTAGAGCTGACTCAGATACCGCCCGAGGTAGAACCTGCATTAATGGCTGATATTAAATATATGTCTCGGGTAATTGAACAACTACTTGATTTATCTCGTGCTCAAAATCAAGCCGGATTTGCCCACAGCTTGGTTGACCTTAAGGAAATTGGAAAAGATGTGTGCATGTTGCTAGGCCCACTTTCGGTTACGCATAAAAAAGAACTGTCATTGGATGCAGACAACATGCCTTGTGAGATTATCGGTGACAAGGGCGCATTAATCATTCTGACAAAAAACCTATTGGAAAATGCACTAAAGTACGCGGAGAGAAACGCCAGCGTACAACTTATTATTGAACAAAAACGGATCAGTGTAAAAGATTCAGGCCCAGGTATAAGTGATGATGACCGAGTGAAGTTATTTGAGCGATTTTGGAGGAAAGAGCAATCAGCATTAACGGGAAGCGGTCTAGGACTCTCTATTGTCAGTGAAATTGCACATGCCCATAACGCTGAAATTGAAGTGATATGTAAAAATGACTTAGGTGGCGCAACATTCAGGGTCGACTTTACTTAAACCAATAAGGTGAAATTGCGTAGCCGAACATACTTTTTGCGCCATCATAAGAATAGCGCGGCCTTGTTGATCAAATAACTAACGACTAATCAATTGCCCTCTTTCAACTCGTTCGCCGCTTATTCACATGGTGCTTTCTCGCATGCCATTCACCATTACCGTACACTTTAAGACCCGAGCCATCGACCTCGATATCGATGAAACCCTTAGCGGAAAATGAAATACAGTTCTTAAGGTTAAACATGTTTCAATTGCTAAGCCTGAATAATGACTCGAATGACCTCACACCATATTTTTCAAAATTTTGCCATTTTTAAATATAATTATGTGTCTGTCCCTTTTACTATTATTTCATCAATAACTGCCTGAACGGCGCTAGGTCTGATATGATTGGCACCAGTTAAAAAGTTATTTTTATATATTGGATGTATTAATGAAAAAGCTCTCTGCAGTACAAATAAAACAACAAGAGGTTGTGCTAGACATTGCGAACAAATTAGAAGAGCAAGCTCGTAGTGAGATGCTCGGAATGGTGCAATGTTGGTTTAGTATGGAATATCACTTATTTCCGAGTTCATTGCTTCTCCGGTTTCAATTTGAAAATGAACAAGCATTAACAACAGCTAGGCCGAATTTATTAAAGTGGCAAAAGTCATTGAGCGCAGCAATGATGAAAAAAGGGGTCGTGCTAAAACAGATGCGTAATCACCTTGTTTTTACTTTAGAGGGGCCTGAAGATTAAAATGGTTGTGCTTATTGTTAAAGTTGTACACTTTAACAATAATGGTATACTTCACTATTACTTTCATTACAACTTAACATACTTTAAATGCAAAAAAATACAGAGTATGCCATCAATTAAAATGTATGAATTGACTATACAATCCATCTATAACAGATGAAATTTTTAGTGAATTATTGTACTCACTCATAGTTAATACATTATTTCCCACTTTCTAAAATTAGAATGGACTGCTCACCATATTGATGACAACCAACTCTAACAACAATAAGTTGAAACCTGATTACAACATCACTTTAAGTTATCACACTTAGCTATATTTATAATTACTTCATTAAGTTCTAGAAAATTTTGATTTGATTAAATTTTATTTTTAATAACCCATGTCACTCAAACACCAAGAAACTCCGTCTATCTTTTTATTGTTTATATAGTTGTAAGCTTCAAAATGAACTGTGCACTAAAACTCACCTCAAAAGCAATATATTTACTTTCGTTTACAAAAATAACACTATTCCTTCTGGAAAAGCTTTTTTGCCACTCGTACCTGTGTTACTTTTCGGTCCATTAAAGTTGATGAGAAATACCATTCTTATTTTATGCTGTGATTTTATAGGTTTCAATCAACTTTCGCTAAATTTTCATATGGATAGGATCAAAAAATTGTTTGGAAGTGTTGCAAATTTAATGATAGGTATCGTTTTAGTTTTACTGGGTGTACAAGATAAACACTACTCATACCTTGTACTAGGGTTTGGATGTTTTATTGTATCCATTACGGGCTTTTTATTGACTAAAAGAAATCAACTATAAATTTACACAAAGCAATATATTTGCATTTAATAACCACTAACCCAAAAACTAACAGTGACATATACGGACACTCCTTGTATGCCATGTTAAATCTATCAGTCGACTGCTACTTCAAGGCAAGATCACGAACTTTACCTTGATTTAAAACAGTGATACCAAACAGTTAAAACAGTGACACCCATTTCAAATTATTGCCAGCTGTTAAAAAACACCTCTGAGATACTGCTTAGTTCACAAAGTCAAATTGATAATATGGACTTTACACTGAAAGGCATAGGGAAATTGACCTGAACATTGCCAAAATGACACAACTAACCCACCGTGTTAACGCTTATTAAAGAAATGACCTGAATACTCTAAACCTTAAGCCAGCAGCTTCTCACACTGCCGATAGTTAGCCCGCCGTTTAATTTCTAAACTCGCACAATAATTATCAAGCTTTTGTGGTCGCCCTGCTGCACCATGAAATACTTTGGTAAATTGGGTGGAGAGTTTTTGCCAGTTTTCAAGGGCGATATTCAGTCTGTCTAAAATAGGGGAGTTAATGGGGTTGATAGCGCCTCGCTTGTCTGTTCGCATACATCTGCCTGTTAACTCCAGCTCTAAGTACGACTTTAATTCAAACGGCATGCCTTTGGGCATGTGAGCAAATAGGACAGGCACATTATTATGTTTGGGCATGTGAGGAGCAAATAGGACAGGCACATTATTATATACGCTCCAATTGCTGGCCATGTTAACCAACATGGCTCGTTATGAAAACCATTAAAAAAATGCAATCAATGAATATTTTTTTATTTCGCCTTTACTATTCTAACGTCTATTTAAGAATTCAAGACAAACAAAGTAACTAGCTGATGTGTTTGCTAGGTTCGTTTTGGTGGTTTTATATTCTATAGATAAAATACTGTGTTACCCAGCTCCTTTGTACCATTTAACGTCATTCTTTGCCGCCTGTCGGCATAAAACGTGTTTACTCCCTGCAAAGTTTGCATATTGTCGTCTAAAGCTTTGTACCTGCTCTAACCATACCGTTTCTTCTATATTGAGAGTCACTAATACTCTTGGTATCGAACGGCTTATATAACCTGTCTTTTTTGGGTGTACATGGCGGCCACTCCAATCTACCAATTCAAAATAATCTAGTAGGCTAAATGGGATGGTTCCTGCTAAGTGCTCTCCACCAAATGGTTTTAATTCCGTAGGTTGGCTTATATGGGCTGGGTCATCTTTTTGAGGGATGTTTTGAGAAGGATTTAATTGTGCTTTTTTATTGTCTTTTTTATGAGCTTTAAAGTGCAGTAACCGTTCTTGAATTGACGTAAAATCGCTCTCTTCAAGCGTATTTGCCATATTCGCTCTGATTGGATTTAAATCTACATACGCCATGCAGCTCAATAGTGCACTTTCATCTAACAGAGCTTGGGACTTATAGCGGCCCTCCCAATATTTACCCGTACAGTTATCTTCTTTATTCGCTTCTTTGGCTATGAATTCGTTCAAATTCTTCATATACCAGCTAATGTCATACAACCTCAAACGCCACTTTGACACTATGTCATTGAAGAAAGTCATCGTTGCATCATCGAGTACTTCTCCACTGATATATCTGTCTACCAATGAATCACCATTGTAAAGTTGATACCAACGCTTAATAATTTCATCATCTGACCAATCAAGTGCGGTTTGCTTATTTACTTTCACAACAAGGTGATAATGGTTGCTCATAATCGCATAAGTCGCTATTTCTATTGCAAATACGCTACTGAGCAACTTCATTCTCTCGACCAACCATTCTCTTCTGTGGTCAAAGTTCTTTCCTGAATACTTATCTTCCCCACACAAAAAAGCACGGCGTACACACCGTGCTATTAAATGGTAATAAGGCGTTGCAGACAAATCAATTAAAGCATTCCTTGCTCTTGTCATTTTAATCACTCAAATAAACTGGATGTATAAACAGTAGTTAAACCACCCAATTATGCAAGAAATTTGTGCCTGTCCCATCTTATTTGCTATTTCTATTGCAAATACGCTACTGAGCAACTTCATTCTCTCGACCAACCACTCCCTTCTGTGGTCAAAGTTCTTTCCTGAATACTTATCTTCCCCACACAAAAAAGCACGGCGTACACACCGTGCTATTAAATGGTAATAAGGCGTTGCAGACAAATCAATTAAAGCATTCCTTGCTCTTGTCATCTTAATCACTCAAAAAACTGGATGTATAAACAGTAGTTAAACCACCCAATTATGCAAGAAATTTGTGCCTGTCCTTTTTTATAATTTCTTTTTATAATTTCTCATTGGTACCACACTTTACATTTTTGTCAAAACCAGCCATTAAGCAAACTAATAGATCTGGAAATAAAAATCGAAAAAAGAAAAAAGAGAAAGACAAACAAGCTATCGACATACAAAGTGCTAAAAGACTCCCTATCATTGATGTTCCGCTAAGCACTCCACCCAAAGCACCACCAAACCCAGCTATTGCTGCAGACGACTTGCCAATAAATTCCTGCCAAGGCGTTACTTTTCCTCTGCTAAAGTCTGAATCTACGTGGTTATCAATATGAAAATAAAAGGTACCGGGAATAACGCGACCTTTCTCAACGCATTCTCGATACCCTCCAGCAACAAAGCGCCCGACCAATTGATATATAGAGCATATAATTAATGCAACAATTGTAAGATTATATGGCCAATCAACAATTCCATATACAGTATAAATCAAATGAAACATCATAAATGTATATAACAAAGCCAAGCATGTAACCAGATTAGTCCATATCAAGTAGCCCAGATTTAACCTAGGTTGACGTATAAAATACACGCCTCCCACTATTACCAATAACCACCAGACTTTTAATAGGCTATAGAATGACCCGCCTACATATTGCAATGTAGGTGGGTAAATCATAAACAAGCCTACACAAAATAATATGATTAAAGATAAACCTATTGAAGCGTAAACACCTCTTTGTACTTCAGTCACCATTAACGCCACCCAAAATATTTATATACATCTTCTACTCTATAGGAGGCATAAACTCCAGCTGCAGTACCAGCAATAAAACCAACTGCCGTTCCAATGACTGGCACGACACTTCCCCCAAATGCTCCTGCTGCTGCGCTGAGGGCAATGGTAGTTCCAACTCCTGCAGCGGCGCCAATTGCTCCAGAAGCACCGCCTTTGATTACATCTAACCCAGCATCTTTGGCAAACTCAGTACTAGCAAAGTGTTTACTATCATCAAGCGCATATTGGAACGTAGTCCCAGCCACTGCCAGTGGTATTCCCCACAAACCGCCAGCGGCTCCTGCACGAGTTAAATTACTAGGCGCATGAGTTAACGCATTCGACGCTTTCCACATTTGACCATGGCCTTTTGGATTATTTGAAGCATATTCCATTTTAACCATAGGCTGACCATTCCGACCTGCTGCGGGGTCAAAAGTACTATATGTAAACCCAGTACCAGCTGGATTTTTTAACACGTAGGAAATATTGCTGCTGTTATGCCCGAAAATACCGAATTTCCCAGAAGAATTAACATAAGATTGACCTTTATAAGCGGAAGCCGCTGCTTCAATAGTGGTTATTACATTATGTAATGCGCCCGGTGTAGACTGTCTTCCAATAGCTTCATTAACATAAGGGTTCGAGTTTTCAACTGCCACCCAGCTATCGTTAAAATTATTAATAGCTGAATTGATAGATTGGGTTCTAGCGATTCCATCACCCCACATAGCATTATTACCAGCCAAAGCTGCATCCAAATCAAAATTCACCCGACCCGGCATAGCCATTCTTGCTGCATAACCTTGTTCATAAGCATATTCACCACGCGCTACACCTTTGGCAAAAGCAGCATCTGCACTTGCTTGAATGCCCGCGATCTGATTTCGGTGCCTATTTTCTAATGCGCTTGCTTGAGACGACAATGAAGCACTCAATCCATTCGCGCTATCAACCACCCCTTGCCGCCTAGAAACCCGCCTAGCCTCATCTGCCGCAAACTGTGCATTAGCATCAATTTGTTGATTGCGATTATTCGCCCACAGCATTCTGTTGGTTGAATCATCAACACCCTGCATCGTCGTGGTAACTGATTTAGTCGATTGTGTATTGGCCTCTGATAACAAACCACCTACATTCTCACCCACATTTTGTGATAGCTTCTGCGCACCTTGGGTTATTTTATTTTGGTCCGCTTTTGAGAGTCTTGATTCGTGACTCAACTCCCCAACAATGTAATTCCCCAACGCATTGCCAAAGGCATCCGTTGCAACATTACCGAAGTTCCAACTCGCTTGATTGCCAAACAGCTTATCTGCACCATATTGGATACCTGATTGGATAATACCACTGATTGGGTTCATTATCCCCTTGCCAATAGCGCCATAATCTCCCGGTGCAACTGCCGAGGTTAACGCTGATGCTGCCACATTGCCCCAACGGAAACTGGCTTGATTACCCACCAATTTATTTGCTGCAACCGAGCTAATGGCTGATGTAGCACCCATTACCGTCTTGCCAGCTGTTTTTAGCGTTTTTAATCCTGTTACCGCATCGATAGATTTTTTACCATTGTTTGCCCAATCTGCTCCCTGTAAATATTGACCCATTCCCGCCGTTGCACCTGCCGTTAAGCCAGATGCTAATGCGCCTTTCAATGAAAAACTATCTACCGCCCCCATTGCTTTACCCACAACCTGAGAAGCAACAGAGCCTGCAAAGCCGCCTATCGCTGCTGCCGCCAACCCTGCCGCAGCACTAGCACCAACAGATGCACCACCCAGAATCGCAGCGCCAGTTGCCATTGTTCCTGTTATACCTGTAACTGCGGCACCACCTGCTGCAACACCGCCAACTCCAGCACTCGCAAATGTACCTGCCGCTGCTCCTGCGGTATAAATAGTTGCAACAACCGCCACTGCTATCATCACAATAGAGGCAACCGCATTACAGCCAGCTTCTGGTGGCGGTGGAATATACGGGAGTGATGGGTCGGTGTTACCTACGATTTCACCCAAGTTCATCGGCTTAAAGTTATCGTGGCTGTTCACGTTGTTCGCTCTGGCGGGAATATCCAGCATCACCCCTTCTAACAACTCAGAGCCCGCCCCTAAGCCATTTACATCCGCAATCACATACCATAGGTCTTCACTACCGTAATACAACTTCGCAATACCTTTTAAAGTATCGCCACTTTGTACTTGGTGACGCGCCATAATGCTTGCATCATTGGCACCTGGCGCCTTAAAGTGCTGCTCTTTTATTGAGTTTGAACCCGACTTATTGATTTCACCTAAATAGTGACTACCGCTGTACAAATGATAACTGCCCATCCCTCGGCCCTGCCCATCTGTATCTTCAGTAAACCCGACATTACCTGAAACCGTGGTTTCCCAGTCTACAGGCCGGCCTGTTATTGGGTTATACGTGGTACGTTTTGTCACTAAGTCACTCTCTGATAACAAGCGAGTTTGCTCCCCTGTGACCTTTGATAATAACTTTCCTTCAGCATCAAAACGCATGTAGCGGGCGTTTACTTTTTTGTCTTCTTTGTATCGCGAATCAGTGATATGTTCTTCAATACGAGTACGATTACCATTGGCGTCATAGCTTGAACGCGTTTGTGCATTTTGCAAATGCTGGCTTTCTTTATGCGAACTGTCACCTGAACCAAAAGTTACGCTCTCTAAGTACGTGTCTCTACCTTCATACTGTTTATTAAAACGATGGACTAATTGATTTACACCACTAGGTAAATCGCTCTTTTGATAATACGCATAAGAATCGACCCGCCCAGCCACATCATATACATAATCTTGCGATATCGATTGCGTACTTAGACTTGACGCTGTCCAAGGTGACGACGCATATATCGTACGGCTTATCCCTTCATATTTATTTGGAATCGCCTCTTCTAACTTACGGCGTAAATCAACCTCTACTTCCTTTTGTTCAACCCTGACAACTTCACCTGCTTGGTTATACTTTGTGGAGGTGCTTTGCTTAATTGCACCGCCGTAATATACCGTAACAGCCCAATCAGGCTCACCATTTTTACCTTCAAATGGAATATATAGACTAGAATTAGCATGATAGTAGTCACGATTTCCAGTTACTCGACCTACCGCATCATATTCAAATTCAGCACTTTTACGCCAGTTTGCATGATTGGGCGCATTTGCTAATGTCGCGCGAGCACCATATAAATTCACATCATTTTGATTAAAGTAATCATGTACTTCTGCAACTTGGCCCCAACTATTGTAAATAAATTGCTGTGCACCACCACTGTTTGCGCCAACAAGTAATGACTGCTGACCTGATTTATTATATGTAATATATTGACCTTGGGTTTGTGTGCTAATGACTCCCCCAGACAAACTGCCCCCGTCATGTACAACTCGGTTATTTGCATCATAGGTAAACCAATACTCTTCAACATGCGTTTCATCTTTCGAAGATGACGATACGGCTTGTGGACTGGCACTTTGTGATTGAACTAACATCTCTCTCGGTAAACTCATCGAACGGGCACTTCGAAAAGAGTTGATCTGACGTTTAGAGCTGAAAGTTTGTATATCATTAAAGCTCATGATCTCAATGGGGTTACCCCAAGGAGATGGACTAGGCACAGGTGTTGGTACCGGTGTTGGTACCGGTGTTGGTACCGGTGTTGGTGCCGGTGTTGGTGCCGGTGTTGGTGCCGGTGTTGGTGCCGGTGTTGGTGCCGGTGTTGGTGCCGGTGTTGGTGCCGGTGTTGGTACTGGCGTAGGCGCGATAGAATTAATAACATGCAAGGTTGTCAATGCTATATGTGTTTTCTCTCCATCAGACACCTCTGCTCTAATTGTATAAGCACCAGCACTATTATAATTGGGTGTACCGGTTAGACCACCTGTACGACTATTAAAGCTCATACCGCTTGGAGCGCCATGATCATCTGTATGTGGATCAAAGATTGAAAACTGGTAGCTCAATGCGTCGTTATCTGGATCAGAAAAATACTGACTATAGTCAATTGCAGCATATGACCCTTCACGGATCGCATGTGAAGGCATATTTCCTGTTGGTCCTCTATTCGATGAAATAACCGTTATTGAGAGTGTCACATCTGTATATGCACCATTGCCATCTTTCGCCCTCACTCTAATCGAATGTTCGCCAGCAATCGAATTGCTTGCGCTTAACGTATTCGTTGATTGATCCCAGTGAACCCATGAAGGCTTTGATAGAACGGTATAAGTCAACGTATCGCCGTCTATATCAGTAAATAAAGAGGTTAAATTTGTGCCACCATAAGACCATGATTTAATGTCCTGTACAGTCGGTAAATTAACTTGTGAATTGACTGCTTTCGGGGCTACGTTTACTTTCTCAACTACCACTTCAAACTCAATAACCCGTGTTCTTCCTACCTTGATATGATCAAGGCCAGAGTGCGTTGACGAATGCAATTGGTCAACTATTTCTTCAACCACTTCCACTTGTACTCGATAAGTACCGGCATCTTGCTGCCCTGGTGCAACCTTAAGCCCTTTTGTTACACCACTGCTATATATAGAGGCAAAACTTAAACCACTGACTTTACGTGCACTCTTTATATAATCAAACCCTGTATTTCCTTTGCCCAATGGTAACTGGAAAATACCTCCTTCTTTTACAGTGATTACCTGTGGAGCGATTGGAGGGAGCTTATCTTCTACAATTAAACTCGCCGTAACATCTATATGCTTTTCACCATCAGATACATTTGCTCTAATTTCATATTGCCCTGCACTTTCATAACTCAATTCACCGGACAACTTACCCGTATTTCGATCAAAATGCGTGCCACTAGGTGCACCATAGCTTTGTGTATCAAGGTTATAAATCGAAAACTGATAAGTTAAAGCATCATTATCGGGGTCAGAGAAGTGTTCCCGATAATCAATATCAATATTTGAGCCTTCTCGTACAAAGTGTGAAGACATATAACCCGTAGGAGCTCTATTGGTATCAATGACCGTTAGCAACAATTGTATATCAACATATTGGTCACTTGGATCTGTTGCTCTTACTTTGATTGAGTAATTGCCGGGTATTGAGTTACTCGTACTCAATGATCCTGAACTTCGATCCCAATTCATCCAAGAAGGCTTTGAGAGCACTTGATACTCTAATTCGTCCCCATCAGCATCATTAAATAAAGGAGCAAAATTAGCCACACCATAGGACCAATTTTGATCGTCCCTAATATCTGCCAATACTACATTCGTTTTAACTGCATTTGGCGCCACATTCACAGCCGTTACTACAACTCTAAACTCAACAACTCGAGTTTTCCCTATTGCCACATCTCGTGTAGTTTGTTCCGCATTGTTTGTTGTGCTAAATGTAGATGAGTGCGGTTGAGCACCTCCTATTTCTTCTACAACTTTAGCCCTAACAATATAAACACCCGCGTCTTGTTGGCCTGGAGTAAATTTCAACCCTTGCCCATAATCTAACGCAGACACAAATGCAGGCCCACTAATAATATTTGCACTATGTATTATTTCAAAACCTGTATTAGCAACACCGAAATTCAAAATTGAAGTTTCACCTTCTTTGACTGAGAATGACTGAGAACCAGAGATTTCTACAGGTATTTCTACAGTCAAAGGTTTGATGTCCCCTTCTTCAAATACGACAAGTATTAGTTTATGGAAAGAGCGCTCTATTGTCTCAGTGATCTTGCCTGACAATACACCTGTATCAGCGTCAATAACTAATCCTAACTCTGAAGCAACACTGCGTACTTCGCCTCGGTTAATTTTATTTTGTAAACTGATAAATGAATCATAATTATCTGCATCATTGGCTTTAACATGCGCTATATGTAAATCACTTTCAAATACAAAGCTAAACTTTAATGGTGTGTCGTCTAAATCAATGACACTATTTTTAATTTGATTAACATCAAATACCCCGCCGGCTGTAAGAGACTGTCCACGCTCAAATTGAAAGCTGTGTGTTATGTTTGGTATTCCAGTAAACCCGACAGATTGGTTTACATCTCTTACTTTTAACGTAAATTTAAACTTTTTTTCTTGTGAGTAAGCATCAGCATACGTACCTACAATTTCATACGTTCCCGCTCTGTTATACCCAAACCCTTCTTTTGGTCTAATATAAGACCCTTCGCTGATAACTTTAACTTCATCAACACCGACCCTCGTGCCGTCCGCCGTCATATCTAACGCTGGACTGCCGTCCACATATACCCCAGATAATGAAGTAAAGTTAACTTTAATCTTATTTCCTTCTTCATCTATTATATAGTCGGTTAAATTTAACGGGTCGCTTCCTTCTCCGACCTCAATCACAGCTGGGAGCTTATTTACTGGCGCTTTATTATCAATCACCGTCATAGTGAATGTTCTTGTGATACTCCCACCACTTGGCGCATTAGATATCGCAGATAATGTCATAACATAAGTACCTGCGGGCATCTTTATCCCATCACTAGTACCTGGTATCGTTCTCACCACAATACTCTTTTTATCAGCGCCTAATGAAAATACAGGTTCTTCTGGGAATGCGGGGTTTGGTACTGGGCCGTCATATGAAGCGGTAATACTATATTTCAGCCCTTTTTTTGCATAATCAATAAACCAATCTGGTGCAATTGGCATCGACCAGTTTTCCCCTTCTACAAATTGCCCATTTGGAATATTCACTTTAGTGTTCACTTTCACGTTGTCTAGCAACTTAAAGTCAACATTTGACCGCAACGTTTTATTATTCTTATCCACCATTTCAAAACGGATTTCTAAATCTTTCTGGGTCGTATTTATTTTACCATTTTGTTCAAAAGTAATGACCGCTGTATTTTTATCTAAACGGACAAATTGATTTTCCGTTTCAGTTATCACTTTTAGCCAACGAGGCTGTGGGATCCGTCTATTATTTTCAAAAAATGACATCTTTAAATTTGTTGTATCAACTCCAAAGTCGTTACTGATACTAATTTGGCCTTTTCCTGATCCCATTGCTCCGCGTGCAAAGGTTAATTCAGATTTCAATTTTAGTTCATTTCGCCTTGGTGTAATTTCACCTGTTAAGCCATTTTCAACCTTCATGCTGCGGCGATTACCCACCGCGTCATATTGATAAGTCACACGTGAAATAATATCGCCCGCAACCCAATTGTGAGCACTGCTTGACTCACTTGTGTTGTTATACGCTTGCGTCTCTGTTAAAACTATTCTGCCATGACTGTCATAAGCAGTACGTGTTTCATGACGAATAACCCGCTGTAAGTCATCCCATGATTGCTTCAGCTCAACAATGCGACGGCCTGCTGCATCATATGTAAACTCAGAATAAGCGTCAGTGCCGGTATCTGTAATCGACTTCAACCACCCGTTGGCATAATAAGTATATTTGATATCTTGACCATGCTCTTGGCTATGTTTATGTATTAAACGACCAATGTCTGTTTTGGTCGTACTTTCTCCTGTACTCGTTAAGGTTGTTATCGCATTATTTCCACCGTAGCTTCTTCCATAACTGTACGTGGTCGCTTTACCGCCTAAATCATTACTTGATTGTAAATTGCCATACTCATCAAAGTTGCGAGTATTTTTATGTACATTGCCACTTCGGTATAATCCACTATAGATTTCTGAACGTTGTTCCCCATTTTTGTTATAACTATAGATCTTCTCTCTACCGACTTCGTCACGGCTGTAATTGACATTGCCGTAAACATCAAACTTATAAGACTTAATGCCACCCATTGCATCTATTTCATCAGTACGATTGCCAAGCGCATCATATTCATACGCATTCGTCATTCTATATTGCCCTGACTGGCCGTTCACAACACCAAATTGCCCTGTTTCAACTACTCGGTCCAATTTATCGTACTGACTTGTCGTTGTTCGCCCCTCTGCGTCAACCGTGGCTACTTTTCTACCAAAAATATCATATCGATGATTCGTAATATGTCCTTGTGCATCTTTATAATAAACCTGCTCCCCATTTGCGCTATATTTAAAGGTTTGCCTATGGCCATTAGCATCTATTTTTGACACTAAATTGCCTGATTCATCATAATGAAAAATGTTTTCTGGCGTATCATATCGTGCAACCCCTGACTCATTGATCACTGACACAATTGGGAGAGTTTCTTTGATAACCTTATTTTGATAGTTATATTGAGCTCGCGTGGTATACCCCTGTGTATCCACTATCTCAATGGTATTACCCCAGCGGTCATGCTTTTGAGTAAGCATTGCACGTTTACCATTATATTCGGGTTGCGTAATTTTAATAGCTTGCCCTAACGCGTCACGCTCAATATCGGTCGCACCATTCAGAGCATGGCCTGTTTTAGTTAGACGGCCCGCTCTATCATAACTGTGCGTTTTTAATACCCCGTCACCCTTGGTTGTTTTCCAAAGTTGCCCTTGTTGGTTATAAACATATACACCATCATCATCTTTTTTCACTTCACCAAATGCGTTGTAGTAAGTACTCCAAGTGGCATTAGAAATATCGTGTGAACCATTATTGTGGCCCACAGTTTTACTTCTCACTTGCCCATCTTTAAAGTAACTATATTTGGTAAAGCGAGTTTGCTCACCATCGGTTTCAGCGGCTTGCCAACCGCGCACTTGTACCGATTTACCAGCTTGATTGAATGAATACGACTGTGTGCGGTCATTAATGGCCGAGATATGGGCAGAATTCGCTTTGATAGTGATTGTGTACTGCGCGTCCGTTCTATGGTTTTGTGTGATAACACCGCTTTGGGCGTTAAAAACAAAACCGACGGGCAATCTTTCACCTGCAGAGGGAATGACAGTGCCATCCCCATCCACTTCTCGACCTGTATAACTAAAGCTATAAGAGGCAACCTCTGCCATCACGTGATGGGTTTGACGCGTCTGCTCTAATTGTCCCATTGCATTATAATGATGCGCTGTTTTATTACCCAGCGCATCATACTCTGCAACCAGTTGGCCCCGGGTGTTATATTCATGGCGTGTTAGTTTGTCGTTTTGACTATCTGCAGGTATGATTATTTCATTTACTGAACTGCTCATTACTGCTCGGTTTGCATGCTCTTTTTGGCGTACCAAGTTACCAAAAGCATCGTACCCAAACGACTTTACATGGCTTCCTTTAC
>NZ_JAGJEE010000025.1:0-75634 GCF_018100885.1 Pseudoalteromonas sp. MMG013
GAATATCATTGTGATTACCACCGTATAGCATGTCGTCGCCAAGCCCGCCACTAAGTTCATCGTCACCGCCATAGCCGTATAAGGTATCATTGCCAGCGAGACCCTTAATAAAGTTTTTATGTATACTCCCTTTAAGCGTGTCATTATCCTGCACTGAACCAATAACAAATACGCCTTTTTGAGTCAACATATCATTTAACGTATGAGTGCTTCCTTCAATGACAATATTTTCGATTTGATAGGATGAATGATAAAAGTGGCGTTTGAGTGTTATGTGGTCGCTCGTGCCGAGGATATTAATGATTAAATCATCATTTTTTCGACTAAAGTTGATAGCACTAATAGTAATATTACTACCTATAATTAGGGTATTAATAAGAGTGGTATCAGTGTCAATATTCTCAATACAATCCTGACCATCCCCAAGGTTAAAAATGAATGTATCAGCGCCATAACCGCCGATGAGTTGGTCATTGCCGCGCCCGCCATAAAGGGTGTCATTACCTAAATCACCATGTAATATGTCATCACCAGCTCTCCCAAGTAAAACATCATTTCCATCTCCTCCATGAGCAATATTGTCACCACTAGAACCTAAAATAATATCATTACCAGCGAGGGCTTTGACAATATCAGCGTTTAAACCAGCAACCATGTCACTTTCATGAGTCATATTTTCTCGATAAGAGGTTATACTCAATAGTTCGTTCCGCGTGTGCTCTTCAATTTCTTCAAGAATATTGAGCAACATCAATTTAGTACTTTCTGAAGCCTGAATGATTGTGATGTTTAAATATAGGTCAATGAAGTCAGCAATACCGCTGACTTCATTTAACGTGATATGGGTTTGGATTGCAGATTGAAACTTATCAAAATTGTATTTAAAACCACCGTCGCTGAATACTATATCAATGGTGTCTAGTAAAGGTTTTAAACGAGTTTGGGAAGCAAGACTAAAGTAAACGGTATTTTCAATTTTTTGATATGCAATCCTTTTTGTTCTGCCAACAGCCTTTTGCTGCTGCTCAGACATAGAGATCATGTCCTCATACTGTTTATATTGATCGCCCTCACTACTCGTTGTAAAAGATGGATTGTGATATAGGCTATCTAAATTTGCACCAAATGCTTGCATAATTGACCGATTAGCAAAGCGCTGATTTATGGCATGAGTCGTGTGAGGTAAGGCATGATAGATTTGTGTGTTCTTAAAGCCTTCAATAATTTGTATCCAACCCCTATTATTTTGTCCTTTTCTATAGCCTAGTTTTGTAAATTCAGTGATTAACTTTCTCATTCTTTGAGCTGTAGTAGGGATTGGTGATGTTTCACTCCATTCAAAAAGGATTTCTTCCATTAGGCTTTTTTGTGCTGATCGTGTGTTTCTTGTGGTAAAGGTTTCAATAGAGGTTGCTAATCTTTCATTTAGAGTGGCAGCTTCACGCAGATTGCGCTGTCTATATACCCCTTTAACGTCGGGCAATAATGCTGCACGTTCGCTAATTTCAATTGGTTCAATATATGCGCTAACGTAATTATTATGTTCAAACAATAAAGAAGAAACATTCCCTTGTTCTCCAGTTTGCCAATTAAAATGGCCGTCATATTCGATTATATTTCCATTTTGAATTCGGTAATTTCGAGTGGCTCCTAACGAAATTGACGCTATTTTCCAATACTCTAGAGTGTTTAATTCAGATGTTTGGCTTATCCCATCTAAGTTACTGTCTTGCCATATCTTTAAATTAGCGTAAACACTATCTTGAGAGTTTATTTGATTATCCGCATTTTTATCATGCTGTGCTAATGCGTGAAAACCATGTATTGCCGTTTCGCTTGTTGTAGGGTCGATAATGGTATTGTCACCAAATAACTCTCCCCCATTATCAATTAAACCATTGTTATTGATATCAAGTACGAGAAGGCCATCATCAGGAGCGACCCAACCAGTGGCAGTTTTTACAGCATTCCTCGAGTGATCGAACAATACTCCAGTATCGATATTAACAGTGTTGATCCCATCACCATTTAGATCGAACACGAGTGGGTCAACAGGGGCAGCTGCATTTCTGATAGCATCGAAGTAAGTTTTTAGTTCAGACCACAAGTTATTATTAACTTTTTTAATAAACTCGCTTAGTGCGTCAATTAATTTATTTAAGCTATCATAGAATTCAGCAATGTTATTATTAAACCAATCGGCTAAGGTATTAAATTGCCCACTAATATCATATAGAATTTTATCAATTAATGTATATATGATTTCATTTCCTCCATTGTCTAGAAAGTCTATAAAATCATTGCCTAATTTGCCACCAGCAATTCCACCAATTATTCCACCCATTAATGCTGCGGCGGTTAAAGGAACACCTACATAAAATACGACTGCGCTAATCCCCATACCGAAAAGGTAGCCTAGGCAAGCACCTACTACTGCTTTTTTAAAGGTATTGCGTTCTGCTTCTGGAGTTGACCGGTCACCAATTAGCAAACTAACAAATACCGCGCCTACAGGACCACCGAATGGGGCAACTAGTTTTTTAGCAACATTCAATTTATCGGCAGAGGTGGCAGCCTGCCATTGACGACCAATAGAATAAATGTCTGATGGGTCTCCCCCTAACGATCTAAGCCGCAATGTTTCTGCTCGCATATAAGTGGCAATTGTTGCAGCCGTGGCTGGGGGAAGCACCTCACCAGAAGTGGGGGAGTTCTTATTCCAGTCGTTTGTTCCTGTCCAGGTATATTTCATGTACAAGAGTAATTCGTAGTATGAAAAATCATTTGGGCTGTAGGATGGGTTTCTCATTTTAAATTAATTCCTTCTGATATAAAAATGATGAAATCTATAAAGTTACTTACATATAAAAAATATAAATTTTACTGTGGGAATATCCGTTTTTGTGGTTTTTTATATAAATACGTTGCTTTATTTAAATGGCGGTGTAGTGATGTTTTGTGCTTAACTAAATATTTATAAATGTAAACTAGGCTATCCTTCTTGTACTTAAATTTTTTTTTCGTGTTTTTTTACATTTAACTGAAGGTTTAAATTTACCTTGGTGTTTTTTTGCCATCCGTGCAATTTTTTTCATTCGTTAAATTTACATATCTATTAGAAAATAAAACCAACAAAATTATAATTTTAAAAAATTTATCTGAACTTTGTTTTCTTGTCAATGTTTAGTAATGATATTTTATCAATGGTAATTAATTTATGTGGTGCACTTCGGACTTGTATCTACACTTAAAAGCCTAAGGTTTAATATAAACGTTATCATGGGTCTATTTTCGATAAATTGACTAATGGCTGCCAATTCTCAGCCCATGTATGGTTCGTTGTTTCGTCCATATCCTTTAAAGACGATTGGATGAACTCGATAAAAACACGGACTTTTTCAGGCAAATAATCACGTTTTGTATAAATCGCAAAGACGCCATTATCGGGGGTAGGAGGCCTAAAGTAAGGGTAAAGTGATATCAGGTCACCTGAATCTAAGCCTTTTTTGGCTAGAAAGTGAGGAAGTTGTGCAAACCCAAAACCATCCGCACACATGTGTGCCATTGCTTCACCGTCATCGGTAATATGGCTGCGCTTTAATTCGTACGGTACGTATTCACCTTCTTCATTTGGTAAGAAAATAGGCTGTAATTGCTGTGTTTCTTTGATGCGAAAACCAATCCAATTATGTTGATGAAAATCATTGGCGCAACGGGGGATGCCGTGTTTTTTAATATATTGCGTCGACGCACAAATCAGGAAGTCCATTGGACTGAGTCGCCGAGCAACTAAGCGGCTGTCTTTGATGTAACCCGTACGTAATGCAATATCTATATCAGCATCAATAATATCCACATGAAAATCACTGACTTGAAAGTCTAATGTAATGTCGGGGTAGCGCTGGCAAAAAGCCATGAGTAGCGGGCGAAGATATAAGTGACCATAGCACACCGCGGCGCTAATGCTTAAGATACCACTGGGGGAGTCATTACGCTGTTTTAGCTCTTCTTCGCAGACGTTTAAATCTTGGAGCATTTTACGGACCGTGTTTGCGTAGCGTTTTCCCGCTGAGGTTGTGCGCAATTTCCGCGTCGAGCGTTGAAAAAGCGTTAATTCTAATTGAGCTTCTAAGCGTGTTATCGCTTTACTGACCGTTGATGGGTCGGTATTACACGTTTTGGCGGCCTCAGCGAAACTTCCTCCATCACATGTGGCTAAGAAAATCTCTAATGCACGCAGTTTATCCATCATATCGTCCCACAAAGCCATTTTAATGACCTTAATATAGCATGGGAAATTCGTGAATTATATTCATGATAGATAGGTTTTTTTACCTATTTTTTATTTATTATCAGTTGCATAGAATTTATATACACACAAAATATTCAGTCTAACTGAAGGAGGTTGGATGAAGGACGCTAAGTTAGCGAGCGTATCTATCACGGGTGCCATGAGCTATGTACTGTTTGCATTTATCGCCATGGCGGGGTTGTCGTATATTAATTATTTGCCCGGAGTTGTAAATGCGCTGGCAGGCGGGATTGGGTTTACGGATGTAGAGGCGGGTGAAATTGTTGCACTCAATGGTTACGGTGGTTTGGTTGGCAGTCTTGTGGCAATTTTCCTGGTGAGACGAATTCGTTGGCGGCCGGTGATGTTTGTACTGTTAGCGACATTGGTTGCTGTGGACTTCGGCAGTGGGTGGGTGGAAGACTACACCATGATGTTAGTATGGCGTTTCTTCGCAGGTGTGTTAGGCGGGCTATGTGTGGGTATTGCATTTGCAACCCTTGCTAAATTAAATAACCCTGATGCGGCGTTTGGCACTGTGCTATTTATACAATTTAGCGTCGGATCCTTGATCATTTATTTGCTTCCTGTATTGGTGCAAAAAATTAATGCCTACGCCGTCTTTTATGTTATGGCAAGTTTGGTGTTAATGAGTTTAATAATGCTCATGTATGCACCATCTCTTCCAGAGAAAGCGCTACCACAACGGCAATCATCGATGTTGGTTGGGGTCTCAGGCCGAGCGATACTGTTATTGTTAGCAATTACTTGTTATCAAATTGCGGCCAGTGCTATTTGGACGTATGTTGGTTTGATTGGTCACAGTGCAGATATTGTCGAAACTAAGGCCAATTTATATATTGCAATTACGGGGTTATTGGGGTTGTTAGGAGCTATGTTACCGGTGGTTAGTGGTCATCATTTTGAGCGTAAATATATGATTATTTTCGGTATAACCTTATCTATTATAGCTGCTATTTTACTTAACTTTTCTTATTACACGCCGCTTTATATTGGTGCTATGGCTTTATTGTTTTTTTCATGGCCCGCAGTTCAATCATACTTATTGGCCATCACCGCAGAAATGGATCGAACGGGCAGGCTATCAACGATGGCTGTGGTTGTTACTTCTGTGGGTTTAGCGACTGGACCGCTATTTGCGTCAAGTTTACTCGTGGATGGAGAGTTCACTGTGATGCTGTATGGCTGTGCAATCGTGTTCTTTGTGAGTTTTTTGTTTGTTATTTCAACGAACGCTGAAGCCAAGAGACTGCAAAGTTAAAAGTTGTTTTTCTATTAATATTTAACCTCAGCTCTGGATAAGCGAATTTGCCCAATAAAGCTATTTTTCTCACTCTCGGCGTTGCTTTCATTTGTAATAGCCCGCTATTACTGCATAAAAGCGCCTTGGTATTGAACGAAATATCATCATTGGATTGGACGTAAGTTTGCTTACAAAACATTTTCTATTCCAAAACCCTTATCCAAACCTGAGGTTATTTAAGGAGCACGTTGTGATTAAAACCATGTTTAATAAAATACTATTGTCGATGAAAAGCCGTTACAACTATGATGTGCGTTATATGCAAGACATTCTAAATGCAGACCTCATGGCTTTTTTAAAGCTCATGGGGTGTCAAATAATGTCTTCTCATGCAGGAAACTTACCCACAGGACCTCTGTTTGCGGCAAGATTACGCGCAATTATCTGGGATGACTGCGGGCCATGCACTCAGCTAGTGGTTAATATGGCGTTAGAGGCAAATATAGAACCGCGCATTGTACGGGCAATTGTAGACCGAGATTTGGCGCAATTACCTGCTGATATTGCGTTGGTGGTAGAATTTACAGAGCGGGTACTTGCTCATGACCCGCATGCCAATGAATTACGAAAAAAGGTGATGTCCTTATGGGGACAAAAAGGACTGATAGCGATAGGGTATAGCATTAGTTCATCACGTGTGTACCCTGCTTTAAAGTATACTTTGGGGTACGGGGATACATGCCATAAAGTGAATGTGCATGACTTATCTCTGGTGCCAAGACGGTACTCTGATGCTCACCAAAACTGACTGGCTTGATTCTACATGATGTTTGAAGCAATTGGGCGATAGTGCACTGAATGATGAAATAGCGGCATAATTCGGTATTTTTGTAATTAACCCAAGACTATTGCCGCGAAAAAGCAGATAATTAGCCTAATTTAGATTAGTTTGTTCGCGGCTTTTGTGTGGGAAGTGTAAAGCATGCCCATATACGATAATGCGCAGCACCAAAACGTGGAATACCTCAATGGAAATTAAAGTTAATTTTCTCGATAACTTAAGACTTGAAGCTAAGTTTGATGATTTTACTGTCATCGCAGATCAACCGATTCGATATAAAGGTGATGGCTCTGCGCCGAGCCCATTTGATTACTTTTTAGCGTCTTCAGCACTGTGTGCGGCTTACTTTGTAAAAGTATATTGTGTGGCCCGTGATATTTCGACAGATGGCATTCGGTTATCGCAAAACAACATCGTTGATCCAGAAGATCGTTACAATCAAATTTTTCAAATTCAAGTTGAATTACCTGAGAGTATTTCAGACAAGCACCGTGAAGGCATCTTACGTTCAATTGAGCGTTGTACAGTTAAAAAGGTGGTACAGACAGGGCCAGAATTCAAGATAGAAACGGTTGAAAATCTTGATGAAGATGCACAAGCTATGTTGATGACGCAAGCTGATAATGGTTCGAGTACGTTTATTGCGGGTAAAGATTTACCCCTAGAGCAAACTATTGCTGATATGACCGATATTTTGGCTGAGTTAGGGATGAAAATTGAGATTTCATCTTGGCGGAATATAGTACCACATGTGTGGTCTTTACACATTCGTGATGCTGCGTCACCGATGTGTTTTACCAATGGTAAAGGGTCAACAAAAGAAAGTGCATTATGCTCCGCGTTAGGTGAATTTATCGAGCGTTTAAACTGTAACTTTTTCTATAACGACCAGTATTTGGGCCAAGACATTGCTCACAGTGAATTTGTACATTATCCCAATGAAAAGTGGTTTAAGCCAGATGAAAGCGATGCATTGCCCACTGAAATACTCGATGAATATTGCTTAGAGATCTATAACCCTGAAGGGGAATTACGTGGTTCCCATTTAATCGATACCAATTCAGGCAATGTAGAACGTGGAATTTGCTCAATTCCATATGTGCGTCAATCAGATGGTGAAACGGTTTACTTTCCCTCTAATTTAATTGAGAACTTATTCTTAAGTAATGGCATGAGTGCCGGCAATAATTTCGAGGAAGCCAAAGTTCAGTGCTTGTCTGAAATCTTTGAGCGGGCGGTTAAAAGGCAGATCATTGAGCAAGAGATTGTTTTACCTGACGTTCCTCGCAGTGTGATTGAAAAGTTTCCAGGTATTTTAGAAGGCATTGAAGGGTTAGAAGCGCAAGGGTTTCCAGTCGTCGTTAAAGATGCTTCACTTGGTGGCCAGTTTCCAGTGATGTGTGTGACTTTGATGAACCCGAAGACAGGCGGCGTTTTTGCTTCATTTGGAGCACATCCAAGTTTTGAAATTGCGCTAGAACGTAGTTTAACCGAGCTCTTACAAGGACGCAGCTTTGAAGGGTTGAACGACGTACCAAAGCCAACTTTTAACAGTATGGCGGTGGCTGAGCCGGAAAACTTTGTGGACCATTTCATTGACTCAACAGGTGTGATCTCATGGCGCTTCTTTAGTACCAAATACGATTATGCGTTCTGTGAGTGGGATTTCTCAGGCTCTAACGAGCAAGAGTGTAAGCAGCTATTTGGGATCTTGAAAACATTAGGTAAAGAAGCATATGTTGCTGAGTTTTCAGATTTAGGCACGGCCTGTCGAATTTTAGTACCTGACTATTCTGAGGTTTACCCAGTTGAAGACCTTATTTGGGATAATACCAATAAAGCGTTGCAATATCGTGAAGACATACTGAATTTGCATGCATTGGATGATGATGCGTTAGTAGATTTGGTTGAGCGCTTAGAAGAAAGTCAACTTGATAATTATATTGATATTCGCACCTTAATTGGAGTTGAGTTCGATGAGAATACAGTGTGGGGCCAAGTCACCATATTAGAGCTTAAAATATTAATTTACCTTGCATTAGGTGAATTGGAAGAAGCGATTGAGTTGGTAGATTCATTCTTACAATACAACGATAACACGGTTGCGCGAGGCTTGTTCTATCAAGCGGTTCATGCAGTACTTGAAGTCAGTATTGATGAGGCGCTTGAATTAGCTCACTTTGAGGGTAACTTTGCCAGAATGTTTGGACAAGAAGTCATTGAAAATGCCATTGGCTCAGTGTTTGGTAACGTGAAGTTTTATGGCCTAACACCAACAAACATGGCATTAGAAGGGCTTGATAAGCATTTACGCTTAATTGATAGTTATAAAAAGCTGCACCAAGCACGCGCCGAAAAAGCTGCGCAATAAAGTCGCAGTCTTATACCGCATGAAAGCCGATACCGTTAATGTATCGGCTTTTTTATGGGCAGTGCTTGTTTATAAATCCTGACATTCGTATCGGGTTCACTTTTGCATTGGCTTTAAGCACTTGAACTACCAGTCTGTAAGTTAATCAGGCAGTTCCAATCGGGCTAAGCGTTGCTCAACAAAGCGCAAGAAGGTATCTAGTTTTTTAGAACTTTCTCGTTTTACGCGATACAGTGCGCCTAAGGTTTTTTGTTCTCGTGTTAACTCAGGCAATAGTTCAACAAAACCTCCGGATGCAATGTCTTTTTGACAAAAGTAGGATGGCAACATACCAATCCCAATACCGGCTAGAACCGCCTCTCGGATATGAAATCGATTGTTAGCGATTAAGTTACCAGTAAAAGTATATTGAGGGCCATTGTCTTGTATCCATGCATTTTCGAGTACTGAATGACGGGTGAGTAATACATTGTGCTGAGCTAGGCAATCAAGGCTGTTTGGCGTGCCACAACGTGTTAAATACTCAGGAGAAGCAACAAATAACAGCTTCACTTTGAGTAGACTCATACAATAAAATGGACTGTCGGGGAGTGTGTGCCATGTACGAAATGCAATATCTATGTTTTCTTCAATCAAGTCTAAATGGGAGGCGGTAAATATGAGCTCTAGCTCAAAATCTGGGTAAGATTTTAGAAAATCATTACAGATTTGGCTAAATAACATGCGGCCTAAAGTATTCGGAAAAGTAACGCGTAGTTTGCCTTTTGGGGCACTGCTTAACTCTTCTAACTCCTCTTCGAGAGAGCGAAAGCCCTCAAGTAAAGCTTGTGCGCGTTTATACACGAGCTTACCTTCGTCGGTAGTTGATAGTGCTCGTGTGGTGCGCAGCAATAAGGTTTTACCTAAATGGCTTTCAAGTTGTGATACCGCTTTACTAACCGAAGAGTTAGGTAAATCAAGGTGCCGAGCTGCTTTTGAAAATGAACCTTTTTCAATTACTTGGCAAAATACATTGAGCAAGTGATGCTTGTCCCATTCTCGTCGCATAGGTACCCTTTATTATTTCCATAAAAGAAAAAGAGACTTTCTTTTTTACATCTATATTTTCTTTATAGCATAAATATAATGTGTACGTAATTCAATAGGAATACCAAGGAGCTAATATGATAGAGCAGCAATGTTATTGTGCGGAAGTAAAATATCAAGTGTTGTCCGATTACGTGCCAGTGTACAGTGAGCATGATAACTTGTGCTTTATACATGCTGTCGGATTAGTGAATGATCCCAAAAAATGCGTAAAGAAGTATGTGCAAAGGGCTGAGGGAGCATTTGAACATGCGTTTTGCGGCCAATGTGGTTGTCCAATTTATCAAATTAATGAAAAAGGTGAAGTAAAGTACTGTATTTGGCAAACAAGTACAGTACATAAAGGTCTTTATAGTGGTGCAATGCAGTTTGGTTTGTAAGACAAATTTTGCCTGTGAGCACGTAGTTTAGGTGTTCTCAGACAAGGGGACTGCATCAAAATGGACTTCTTCTAGGCCATTCCGATTTGCTAAAAACGCGCGAATGTTTTGGTGGTCAATTGCATCAGGGTGAGCTAATACATCTTTTCTATAATAGTCGCCAAAGCAATGTAATGTTTGTTGTTTAGTTAGGTTATGTAATTGGGCAAAGGAAAATATTTTACATGATCCCGAGTTTGTACCGGCTTCGTTGTGCACACCACTGTTTTTAAATGAGGTGGCTGTAAAATGATACAAGCTGTCTATTACGCTCATAGTTTGTGTGAAAGAGACTGAATCAGGATTGTCTTTTAAAGATTGCAATAATGCGTCTAGTTTCATGCTATTACCCTAAAATTATGATGATATAAGCATACAATAGAAGGGTATAAATGTTGAGTGAAATATCTCAATAATGGCCACAGCAGCTTGATACTGTGGCCAGTGTTTTAGTCTTGAATCACTGATACATCACCAGTGGTTGAGTCATATACCAATCGCATCGATGCATCGTCGTTTAAGCTGTAAGTACACAAACCATTTTGTGCACTGACTACTTTGTAGTCGCCATCTGTCGTAGAGTAATACCATTTAGTTGAACCATCGGCTTTTTTGCCCCCAGCACCACTTTGATTCAGCGTGTATTGGTGGTCCAGAAAGTTATTCCACATCCTTGCACAGCGGTTTGCATTAGGGTGCTTGGTTATTTTGTTGTGATTTCCGCCTTGGTCTTTAGACTCTACCGGAAAACCAGCTGCATTAAAGTTAAACGAGCCGTCTCTAAACCCTTCAACATTGGCTATTGCACCATTGAATGCATTATCAAGGTAATATTGGTGTGCAGCATTTACACCATTACGGTATAAATTATCAATGCTTATCAAACGATTTCCGCAACCATTCACATAGGTCAAGTCAGCCATATGCCTTGGGCCATCCATCAGATAAGCGGCCTGTGCCGTATTTACATCAAGCGTATAGATCTTTGCATTTTCATTGGTATTGCGTGCCGAAACATAGAGGGTACCGTCGCTGCCAATCGCTAAGCCAGACGCCCAGTTGAGACCATGTTCCCCAATTTTGTCTAATGTCATGTCGTTTTCATTGAGCATGTACAGTGATTTTGCGTTCAATACATATATAACGTTGCCATCATTGGAGTAAGCAATATCGCCATGTTTAAAATCTGCATAGCTGGCATCGCTAGTTTGCATTTTCCCCATGACTGTTTTTACACCCGTTATAGCATCAAATTGATACATGTAAGTTTGGCTCGTAGCCAGTAAGTAGCTGCCATCGGGTGACATTGCAGAGCGCTTAATCGTATACGAGGTCGTATCTGCCAATGTGCGCTGTTGCCCAGTTGATAAGTCAAATGCATAAAGCTTTGATGCTCTGGTATTACTGTCCACTTTCTCCATCATATATAGGGTATTACCAAAACTTGCGATATTGCTTGCGGCAGTAGTAGTACCTGATAGTAAAGTGAATGATAAATTGGCCGTGTCCAAATGATACAAACTTCCTTGTTCACTTTGCCCTGTGCGGTCGATCGCAATTAACCCAGATAAACAGGCATTGTCGTCCGCAGCCATGCTTACTGTGCTCAGTGCGACGGCACCCATCAAGGCACACTGTAGTGACGTTTTGGTTAAGGTTTGTGTCATATTTGACTCCTAATAAGTCTGCTATTTAAGCAGTGTTTACTTTGTATTTACTTACTAAAAGCAAATTTCACGCCATTGCACCCTAAAAGTACAACTAAAGTACTGAATTTGTGATATTTAGAAATTAACGTTAGCGAATACAGTAGGTTACTGAGTACACATAATATAAATTTAAGCGTATATTCTTTGTACTCTGGGTAAAGCAGTATATTTACTTTGTTTTAGATTCTGAACATGCTAAAAATTCATTGCAAAGTGCGATCATGTCTATACTTATCTTTGCAAAATGCGAATGATGTGATAGCTGAGTGTTTGTAATAGGACCTATTTTGACATGTGTCAAATAACGATTACCCGAGCATACCGAGCATAGTTATGAGAGCTGAGAGTTATAAAACTTGTATAGTATCAACTGCCGGTGGTGACTTTGCTGTATAAGTATTGCGCTTAATTAATGAGTTTAAAACGCGTCGTTGCTTTTCAACTTGATGGATTAAGTTAAAAAGCGATCACGTCGTGTTACTTACCAAGCAGGCTATAAAAACCTAATCTCAGCGCTGCTTCGAGTGTGTTCTCATTAATTCAGCGACAGAATCTTGGCCCTCAGTCATTAAGCTTTTGATTACTTGTTGTCTAATGTGACTGGGTTTATTTTGGCTTAGCTTAAATACGCCTGTGCACTGTAAGGGTTTGATGCGTAAAAAGCGAATGTGTTTGAACATAGCATTTACCAATTGGTCATCCAGATCTGCTACTTGCCATGGCGTATCAAAGCCACGTTCAAAGTGATCAGTTAGCGTATTCATCGCAGCAAGTTGCGCTTGCGGTTCAGTGATTAATTCCAAAATGCCTTCAACTTCGACTGTGGCGTACAGCCAGCTTGGCAAGGTTTCATTATTACAGTGATTTGGGGATAAATACGCGTTTGGTCCATTAAACAATAGTTTAACGCTTTTACTTATTTGCAAAGTGAGAGGATTGTTTGCTGTAACATGGCAAATAAAGTGCGAACAAGTTTCATCAAATAGCATTGGAATTTGACACGTATTATTAAGTGCCGTGTTGGGGTCAGCACTGAGTATGGTTGCCAGTGGATACTGGGCCATAAGGTGATATAAGTCGGTTTCATTCACTTCGGTAAATGGCTTTGGGGGATAATTCATAGGCGGCTCTCCAAGAAACGTTTAACCTCAGGCCAGGTATCATCGGTGATACTATGAATCGCTGAGTTACGAAATGTTCCGTCGGGGGATAAACGGTTTTTATAGGCAATGCCTTCTAATTTTGCACCTAAGCGCAAGATAGCTGAGCGCGACTTGTCATTTTTTTCATTGGTACATATGGTCACACGTACTAAGTTAAGCTGCTCAAATGCATAAGTTAATATCAGATGTTTCGCATGCGTATTAACGTAACTTCTTTGCCATGGAACACCAATAAATGTGTGCCCTACCTCAGCACTTAAATTATGACTATCTAGTCTAAACAAGCGAGTGGTACCTACCACGGTGTGTGTGTCGATGTCGATGATGGCAAACGTTAATTGTGCTTGTGGGTTGAACTTAGCGTTGTCGTCTAACCAAGTTTGTAGTGTGCTTGGTGACCGGCAGTAATTGGTGGGTACCCAGCGCCAAATACTGGCATCTTGTCCTGCTATTAACAGCTGCTTAAGGTGCTTCTGAGCGATCGGTTCAAGTGTTATTTTGTGGCTTGATAGTGTCGTTGGAGTAAGCATAATATCTTCCTGAATCTGTTTTATACTGAGTAATTTACGATATTCTGGTTGTATATATACAACCAGAATGAAGAAATGATATAGACCAGATTAAAAGCCTCACACCTCGATACTGGTTTCATTGCTCCAGTCATCTGGTATGGTAGATAACAACAAATTGAATCAATGTATTAGACCAATGAACCCAATTAGTATTGAATTTAGTTCGATAGGGCCGGCACGTTATTTACAACTGGCAAAAGCGCTTAGAAAAGCCATCAAATCTGGTGATTTAGTACCGGGTACAAAACTCAGCTCGGCACGCAAAATGGCTGACATATACGCTTTGAATCGCCATACAGTAATGAACGCATTGCAAATACTGGTAGCCGAAGGCTGGTTGGAGTCTCGTCAGCGTGCAGGGTATTTTGTGACAAATAGCCTACCCATAGATTCAAGTGTTACACGCAGTGAGAATAAACACACTCAATCCGAAGGAGGGCGTGAATACAGCACTTACCAGTTTAGTTTTGCGAACGACATTAAATTTCAAAAGACGATGTCATTGGCCGATTATCAATATAATTTTGCTGGTGGCTTGCCTGATCTGGCCGCGTTTCCATTTGCAGAATTTAAACGGGCGACAAGCAGTGCTTGTCAGCGACTCAATACCAATTTACTCCATTATGGTGAAGCAGCTGGGGTGCCTGAGTTAAAGTCACAAATTTTGGCTTATTTGCACCGAGCCCGTAATTTGAATGCAAAGGAGCTATTGATCTGTAATGGCTCGCAAGAAGCTCTGTTCATAATTGCGAAAGCATTTGTTAAACAGGGAGACTTTATTGCTGTCGAAACATTAGGTTATCCGCCGGCTCGCAAAGTATTTTCAGCATGTGGTGCATCTTTAATTGATATTCATCAGGATGAAGAAGGTTTATGTGTGGATGATTTAGCCATGCAGCTTAAGCAATATCCGATAAAACTATTGTACTTAACGCCGCTTCATCAATATCCAACAACAGTCACACTGTCGATGACTCGGCGTATGCAAATTTATCAATTGTGCTACGAACATGGTGTTGCAATTATAGAAGATGACTACGATCACGAATTTCATTATCGATGTCATCCGGTTGCGCCTTTGGCATCCGATGACCCCGCAGGCATTGTAATTTACGTATCGACCTTTTCAAAATTGATGTTTGCAGGCGCAAGGCTTGGCTACGTGACATGTAGTTCAGGGATCATGGCGCAATTACAAGCCATTAAACAGTTGATTAATCATAAAAATGATGTATTGACGCAATTATCGGTTGCTCAGTGGATGAAAGAAGGTGGGTTTGAGCGTCATTCAAAACGCATGACCAAATTGTATAAGCAGAAATACGCTCACCTCGATAGTTTGCTTAAGTCATATCAATTAAAAGGATATCCAATTACCTATGATAAACCTGATGGTGGTATGGCAATGTGGGTGAACATGGGGGTCAATGTCAGCAAGTTAAAAGAAAGCGTCAAGTCACACGGTGTTTATGTGCAAACTCAAACTGAATTCTACTTTAATGAGAGTAGTCGGTCGCTAAACTTGGCTGAGAATAAACATACTCACCTTCGCCTTGGTTTTGCAGGCCAATCATGTGAAAACGCCAGTCATGGATTAAAAATAATTATTGAGCAATTGTATCATTTATGAGCATGTTAAAGCGCACTTTTCAGATCAAGTAAGTCTTGTGACAATGCTGTTTTTAATTGCCGGTTCATAAAAGGGGAAAATACCCAGTTGAGTATTTTCGACAGTGTTGTATGTGCTTCTGCCCTAAAATGCATTGTTAGTTCACACCCTTTGGACTTTTCTATAATTTCTAACGTTGTAATATAAATACAGCCATGGCTTTGGGCGCATGTGGTGTAATATTTGTTGGTTTGTGCGCTGGTGATCCACATGGTTTCTGTGGCGTCTTTACCAAACATGGTGCGTGTTTCTTGCCACTTTAGGCCAATCAACCCTGAACTAGGTCGGGATAATACACGCAAGGTTTTAATGGCGCGTATGCGTTGTTGTGCGCCGTCGATGTCGGTAATGATAGACCATACATGCTCGGCTTTGGCGGGGAAAAACGCACTGACACTGACTTTCATAACAGGGTTACTCGGCAGGTTACTTAATGTCAGTGTAGTTGATTAGTAAGCTAATTGGATGATAATTTTTGCATTTTCCACTGTGATTGATTAGGTGTCAAAATAAAGACTTTACTAAATTGATTTTCGTTAATTGTCACAATGTGACCACTTAATAGCTTTATGAGCGCCGGCGTTGTATTACTGTGACCAGCAATCGCTACCGTGCCTGTGAGTTTTCGTATATTGTCAGCGAAAGTACTCAGATCATGCGGCTCATAGTGGGTAACGGGTAGAGCAACTTTTTTAGCCAGCGGTAAAATCGTTTGCTGCGTGCGGTTATAATTGGTACTAAACAAATGTTTAGGCGCATAGGACTGCACCATCGTCGCTAATCGCTTAGCGCGTTCTTGACCTTTGGCTGTGAGGTGTGGGTCTTTCCCTTGCATTTTTTCTGCATGTCGAAATAAAATAATGTGGTCAGGCTGTGAAAAAGCGTGCCAAGTTGTTAATGTACACAGCAATCCGATGAGTATAATTTTCATGATATGAAACGTAAGCTTGTTGATTTTTAGAGACTTTACCAAAGAGAAAAGCGTGAAGCAAATAGGCAGGTTTCCCTGCCAAAGTGCGTAACTTTATCTTTAACATCAGAAATTTAATAATGAATAAATAGCTTGCGTTTGATGCTGTGTGTTGAGTGTGTGAAGTAGTGCCTCACTTGGTTCGAACAAATCAGAGTCATTTAGAGTAACCTGCAATAGATCTTCAGCAATCGTGTTATTGCTAAGCAAGGGATGTTCAGGGTTATAAACAATGAATAGTGCACAGCAACTCGCTGCAAATAGTTGTGTATATTGTTTGGTTATCGCAAAGCGAGCGATACTTGTTGGTTCGTTTTGTTCACTATGTTGAAGCGTTTGTACGCAATCGCACCAGCTTAAAATTTGCTGTTTCAGGACTGCGAATTGCTGCGCTAAAGACGCGGTTACTGTATGTTCATGGAGTTGCTCGGTGATGGCGAGAAATGACGATAGAACCGGATCATTACCCATGTTATTTATTGATAAATCATGGCTATCAAGGTTTGCTACTGGTTTGGTGGTATCTAGGCTGAACCACAGCTCTAAGTCTTGATGAAGCTCCACTTGAGCCAGCAATTTGGCTGCAATGGCATTAGTTTGTGACGATATCAACCCGAGATTCAACTGACTACTGCCATCAAACAAAGAGACAACGGCATTGTCCCTTTGCATTTTTTGAAATATACCCGCTTGGTACTCTTCACGTAAATAATACCGAGCGCCTAAAATGACTTTTAGTTCGTCAATCGCTAACTCAGTGGTTTTAGGCACCCAATATTTACAACATGCAGAATAGACGCTTAAACTTTTACTAGCATAACTAATGGCTTTACTACTGGCTAAAGACACCATTTCAGCAACAATTAGCTTCGCAAAACTGCGGCCAAGACCTTGCTTCACCGTTGGCATATCAAGTACGGTTTTTTGGTATAAAGCGCGGGACTTTGCAAAGTCATACGTTAAGCGTAAGCAGGTATCAAAAGCCCCCAATGAAAAGCCCGCACATAATATGCGTGAAATTTGCAATGCTTTAAGCACGCCATACATACCGGGTTCATTGGTTTCAATCAGTGCTGACTTGGGCACTTTTGTGTTATTGAAACGAACTCCACTGATATCTGCGCATCGGATCCCATGAGTGTTAATTTTCTCGATTGCTTCATAATCAGTAAGCTGAGTTTTATCTAGTAGAAATACTGCAAGCGATTCACGTTGATTGCTATCGTATTTGCGAACCAGAATAGTCATAGTGTGGCCCTCAGTTGCATTGTTGATAAGCCACTTTTCGCCATTTAGCAGGTAACCATCGGTGCAGGGCGTCGCACTGACTTCACTGGCCAATAAGTTACTGCCATGGCGTTTTTCGGTGAGCGCCAAGCAGCCTAAATGGCCTTCGAGTATATGTTTAGCTAATTGCTTTTTTTGCGTCTGATTAGCACATAACCAAATAGGCAGTGCACCTAACATGGTTTGCCCAGTTGCAATGGCTGCGGTCAAATCTCGACGAGAGAGTGCTCTGCACATAAGCAGTAGCTCTGAAAACTCACCTAATTGCCCCCCCAACTCTTGTGGAACAAAGTAGCGAAAATACCCGATGTGGGTTAAATAACTGATATATTCTTCTGGAAATTGCTGTGTTTCATCCAGCGCGACAGACCGTGCAAAGTGAATGGTATTGCTCGCATCGGTTGGGTCGCCGAGGGTGTTTTCAAGTAACTGAACATGATGTAAAAAATCAGGAGTAAGATGCGTCATAATTAGGTTCTAATAATAAAATATCGTGTTGATGAAGTTGCCACGCCTGATATTGCCAATGCGTGATTTGTGTGTAGAGATTGTTGTTAATGATGATGCTATTTGGTTGCCATTTTACAACGGAAACAGCTTGACAAAATGTAAGGAAAGGGCCATGCCCAATAGCTTTATAAAGCGCTTCTTTAATACACCATAACTGGGTTGCAGTGCGTTTTTCCAGTGTACTCAAACATACTTGTTCACCGGGAGTTAGCCAAGGAGCGGGTGTGTTATTAAACCTTGACTGGTGTTCGGTATCAATGCCGAATGTGCCAGTACACAGTGCCGCAATGGCCAACTCAGCGGTGTGACTGAGGCCTACTGGTAGACCAGAAACTGCACAAAAAGGGGCGCCTTTATTATTCTTAATTAATGATAATTGATGGGTCTTTAGATGAGAGTGAACGTGGTTTTTTAATAACCATTTGGCACTAAGACGCGCACCGAGCCAGCGCAGAGCCGGTTGTTTGAATGTAAAGTCATGATATGTGGCAAGCTCATCATCAGATAAATGTGACATGAGCTGTAGCTTCATAGCAGGGACCATTAACCGCAGCTTTAACTGCGGTAAATGGAGTGCATAGACCTCATGTGTGGGAGATGATTTAAGTTGCGTAAGCATATTAGATGATCACCATTGATAACCCGGCATGAGCTCATCTGCGTGGATGGTTTCCACCACATCTGCCATTTGTGTGAATCTTTCGACTAGAGACTGAAACAAAGGAGTATGGGTTTCTAACTCGAATTCAGCCAATGACGTGACGGATACAACTTCTACATAGTCATAATCTAGGTTATGTACTTTACTCACCACAAAACGTTTTACGGTTTGTAAATCATGACATGCGACGTAATCCGTGTCTGTGACCCACTGTTCAAACTGCGCTCTATGTGCGGTTGATTTCAATTTTATTTTATCGATAATAATCGGCATTTAATCTTCCTTATCTACAATTACCAGCCCTCTATGGGCATCAATAGTGACTACGTCTGCGGTGTTGATCAGGGTGCTGGCGTGGTGGGTATTTACCACACACGGAATCCCAAATTCACGGGCGACAATTGAACTATGAGATAGCATTGAGCCAATATCCGTAACAACCGCACTGGCAAGTGCAAACAGTGGGGTCCACGAGGCATCGGTGAAGGGCGCAACCAGGATATCGCCTTTTTGAAAGTCGCTGGCTTGGGTTGCTAAATCGGTGATCACGCAGGCACGTGCTCTGCAAAAACCTTCTGAGGTCGTTAACCCCTGTAACGACGTTAAGCTCGGATCAAAAATAAGATCAGGTTGACTGTTAGGTTGACCAATGAAAGTCAGCGGTGGCTCTGGTTGTGTTTGCCATTGCTGGTATTGCGTGCGATGCTTATTAAGTTGCGCTTGATCGACGAGGTGTTCGGCTGTGCAGCGCTTGTCTAAGTATTTAATGATGTTTTCAAAATCGAGATACGCGACGTCGTCAAGATGGGTTAACAGTCCTTTTTGCAATAAACGTCTGGCGACTTCATACACTACGCGACGAATTAACCAAATTGAGGTGGTCATACTCATACGTGTTTCTTCGCGTAATTTGGCACATCCACAATATAGTGAAATAACTCGGTTAATTGTAAAACGTTGTGTCCAGCTCAGTTCATTCAGTAGATCACGACTGATTTTTTGCTGTTTTTGTGTTTGTTCAGCCAAGGCACCATCAACTTCATAGCCTTGTTTTAGATAGAGCTTTATCATTTGTAGCACGTAGGTTCTATCGTCTAACCAACGTGGGTTTGTGAGTTCCATTTCTTCACGGCCACGTACACCATTATCGCGCATAAAATTGGCCAAAGGGCCTTGCGAAAATCTCAGTCCGAGTGAGGTCGTGGTGAGGAAGTCTTCAATTTCAGAAATCGTTTTGTTCGTAAATACATCTTTAACCTGAGGCCATGCATTTAGTACTTTACACAATTGCCAAAGCTCTTGTGCACTGGCGACGGTTCGCAAGTTTGACATGTCACCTTTAATTTTATTTTGTAGGTGCTTACTTTTATCGCCTAACCATTTAGCACTGAGCTCTTCCAATAACCCATAACAGGCAAACGCATTGATATAATAGGGTAAATAACCTTCGTGCATGGTTTTAAAATACGTTAAGCAATGTGTAAATTCATCGTTGAGTGCTTCGTGAGACAACGCGGTAATATCTTGAACTTGGACTCGATCAAACTCTTCATAACGTGATGCTATCATTGATTTAGCACGACGTTTTGCTTGAAAAAATTCTTTAATATTTTGCTTGATCCAATACTTTAAACACTGTTTAGGTGTCATATCGGGATGGCTGTGAGCGGTACCGTAGGGGTTTTCATATCCAGTTAGGTCGATGGCTTCACTACTAAAGCGTGCTAAAAATGGGGTTTGGTCTGCTCCGACAGGAGTTTGAGATAGCTGCCACGCTGTATACGATACGTTTAAATAAACGTGACCTTTGTAATAAGCGATAGTTTCATTGGCTTCACCGAGATCCAGTAAACCAAGCTTTTTACCGCAATCAATGTGTACACGGGTTTGATAGTACTGGGCAAATGACAGTCCCAATGGTGTCATACGACCGGTAAATATTTCACCAATGTCCATACGAGACCAGAGAATGTCTTTTTGTACGTGCATTGATTTATTACCTAAATAAAAAGGCTCTGGTTTCACTTTTTGACTGGTAATAGGTCGACTTTGTAGTAGCCAGACTTTGCCGTCACTGATTGTCCATTCGACATCTTGCGGACGGCCAAAATAAGACTCGATTTGACGGAGCACACTATACAGAGCTTGTTGATCAATATGGTTGAGTACTGGCTCATTTTGTAAAGTTGGTGGAACTGAAAGCTTTTTTATATCGCCATTAAGATAAACGACTTGATGTTGCTTTGGTTGGGTTGCATGCGCAAGTAACTCGCCATGCGTTTTATCAATATGATAACTATCACTGCTCACTTGGCCTGAAACTAGCCCTTCACATAAACCGTAACAGCCTTCAATAATAAATGCATTTTGTTCGAGTGTGGTTGGGTGTTGGCCAAATGCCACTCCGGATACATCACCAAATTGCATTTGCTGGACAACTACAGCAATTTTTGGCAGCTCAGTTGCTTGGCCCAAGGTTTGCCGATATTGAAATGCGGCGTCACTCAATGCCGAAGCCCAACAAGCTTTAACTGCCTGTAATATATTGTCGGTGCCTTCTACTGCAAGTTTAGTCAGGTGTTGGCCTGCAAATGAGTGGCTTTCGCTGTCTTCATCCGTTGCAGAAGAACGCACTGCAACAGGGCCAATTAATAGGGATGCGGCATTACTGATTTGCTCAGCGATGTGCTCTGGTATACTGGCTATCAAAATAGCCTCAGCCAGTGCGCGCCATTGTGTCGCGCCCTGGTTCAGATCAAAGTGTACAAGTAGCTGAGTTTGCTCAAGAAATTCTTCAAATAATGCGACACTGATGCAGTAGCCATTGGGGACTGGTAAGCCAGCATTGTGCATCGCAATTAGTGACGCACCTTTACCACCGACCTGTTCGGCACGCGCACTGCGCCGAGTATCAAAATGAATAATGCCCTCACAGAGCGGTTGTTTAATGGCAAGAGAATGAATTGTCATGTGTATGTCCTTACGCAAGAAATAACTTATTTTTGTGCCAAAAATGCAAAGTAGCTTTCACCGGGCATTAAGCGTTTACTGTTGACTTGAGAAAAGCCCGTGCGAGTGAGCGAGCGTTTAAGTTGTTCAACATCAGGCAATGCCCCGCCAATATCACTTAAGCTGAACCAGAGATTTAACGCCGTGATGGCGCTACTGCCCCCTTGGCAACTGGTGGTCATGAGTAGCTGTCCACCCGGTTTGAGAAGCGAGTGGGCTTTGGCTAGCACTGCTTTTCGCTGGCTCTCAGTGAAGTAATAAATATTGTTATGTAACGTGATCAGGTCATAGTGTGATTCGCCTTGTAAATCAAAGAATGATTGATGGCGTAAATCGACACCTTTGATACCGTGCTTAATTAAGGTTTGACTAGCGTGGGCAACAACATCAGCTTGATAATCAATTGCGGTAATATCGCAACTGTTAAGACGTTTACTGAGGTACACTAAATACTTGCCAGCACCACACCCGACTTCTAAAATGGCCTTCGGTTGAGGTTGCTTTTTTAGTCCCCACTCGATGGCTTCTTCCACGAAAGGTTCTAAAATTTGGGATGACTGGGCAATCACTTTACCGTCTTGGTCTGAGAGTTGGTAAGCGTTGTTTTGTTTCATTCGAGTTGGGGCACTCAGTAGCGCGTCATAATGATAACGAATGGCTTCTTCGAACATGGCCGCAGCAATTTGATTTTCTTGTTTAGCTAAGTGACGACTTAGTTTACCTTTTAAACGATATCGGCCTGCGCTAAACCCAAGCTCACCTAAACGTACACCACATTCTAACCAAGCCTCAAGCGCATCTCGTTTATTGTCTTCAATGGTGAGTTGCTGCTGTAACTGGTCTAAGCTTTGTTCAGCTTGACTCAAACTGTTGAGTAAACCACTGGAGTTTGCTGCGGTGACAAAGCTGGTTCGATATACGGTATCTACTTGCTTTCCAAGGCGCAGGAACGCAAAGATATTTTTATCAAAGATGAGCTTTCTTAAAGTGCTTAATTGCATCATTTATCCTTAAAAATAGTAACGGATCCCAAACTGCAAAAGATCTGAAAACTGTTCAAATTCACTGTTTCTTTGCCCTTTCTGTGGGGTATAGGCCAGCGCGAGTCGTATTTGTAAGTTGTCACTTGCAGAATGGGTAATTACGGCTGAAATGTTAACGTGGTTGTCAATTAGGTTTTGGATTGCCAATAATTCATAGCGAGTTAAATCGCTCCATTCATCAGTGAAAGAAACCGCCATGTAACGCTTAGCAATTCCGAGGTTGGAAATGTTGCTTTGTGCGTAACGTTGTTGCCAAAGCAGATAATCAGAAGCAGTGTCGGCTGCCAGCGTTTGTTGAGTCCATTCGATGATCAACATGCCATTGGCACCGAGTTTCCTACTTAACCCTAGCAGCATGCGTTGCTGGGATGATTGCTCAAAAAGTTGTTTACTGGTTTGTGATAAATCACCGTATAAGTACTCGGCATATGCATCAACGTTGAGCCAGTCGATGAAATGCTGTGTACTCAAAGAGGCGTATTGCTGTGACTCTCGGTTTGCCAGAGTCAGCAGCCAAACACCCTGCTGTAAGCTTCCCTTTAGCGTTTGTAGCAGATTGACGTGGCCATTATTATTTACAGTGATAACGCTCTGGGTTTGTACTGTATTGGGGAAGAAATAGTCGTATTTAATGGCATCTACGCCTGACTTGTATAGCCTATCCAAATCGAAGACGTTAAATGCTCCAAGCGGGTCAATTGGTGAAAAAATCCGACCCAGACCAATCGTGATCGGCTGTCGACCAAGCGTGAGACTGCTACGAGAAAAACGGCGTTGCCAGTAACTCCAATCAAGCTGTCCGAGCCATTGATGATGGCTGTGTTCATCTTGCCATGTCGCAGCGAGTTTACGGTCAACAACTGGTGACGGTGTGAACATGGATAATGCCGATTGATTATCCACGTAATCGAAATCAATTTGTGCATGATTTACCCACTCGCCTTGCAAAAGGTAGGACTGCGATTCTAATCGAACGAATTGATTGGAGCCAAGTGCAGCGCGGTCATGGCCATCAATGGCAACGATATTAGCTTCATACACGCCAGACCACTTGGGTGCTGGCGAGCTTTGTGATTCTAATAGCAGATCAAAGTCATCTTCGAACGCGGTGCTGGTAACCTGCATTAATATGCAGGTACTGATGAGTACTTTTTTTATCACGATGGGATTGCCGCCGGCGAATGTGTCGATGAGATATGTTGCAATTGTTCGTCACGGATGACTTTGCCATCTTGTAGATGAATAACGCGGTGTGCACGTTCGATAACACGGGGATCATGAGAGCTGAATATAAACGTGATCCCTTGCTTTTGGTTCAAGGACACCATGAGATCCAGTAAGCTTTCGGTGGCGCGTGAGTCTAGGTTTGCTGTAGGTTCATCTGCAATGACTAACAAAGGCTTAGCTGCAATAGCGCGTGCAACGGCTACGCGCTGTTGTTGGCCGCCACTGAGTTGTGCTGGGAAGCGGTCTTTAAATTCACCTAACCCAACGGCTTCAAGCGTTTCTATGGCGCGTTGTTTTCTTTGCTTTTTATCGATACCAGAGAATTCCATTATCATTTCAGTATTCTCCAAAGCAGTTAGGACCGGCATTAAGTTATATGCCTGAAATACAAAGCCAATTTTTTCTCGGCGGATGTCTGCCAATTTATTATTACTGAATTTAGCAACCTCTTTGTTATCAAATTGATAGGTTCCATTTGTAGGCTGATCTAACATACCAATAATATTGAGCAGGGTGGATTTTCCTGAACCTGAAGGTCCTGCGATAACTGTGAATTCGCCTTGTTTAACCGTCAAATCTATCTCTTTGAGACAGTGGAAAGATTGGTGCTTGTCGGCAAAAACTTTATTAATTTTATTAAGAGTGATCATGATTATTCCTTTAGGCATCTTGGGCTGCAGCAAGCGGTGAACGGTGACCTGCACGGATCGCAGGGATCAAAGTAACAACAAGAGTAAGCAGAAAAACAAATAGAACGCTAAGTGATAGTTTGCTTGCGTCTAATATTGAGTAAAATTTGTCAGGTAATAATACCCCACCTGCTTCCATTGCAGTGCCAAAAACCTCTTTAAAGTCTAGACCTTGCGTTGCAAAGTGGTGATGTCCCCACAAACCTAAAGCAAGGCCAAGCGTGAGAGAAAAAGCACTGAGATATACCGCTTCTAGTAGCACAATTTTTGATACGGTACTGGGCCTTGAACCAAGTGCTATCATCATTGTGAATTCTTTTTTCCGCTTAAAAGTCGACATCAACACCGTATTCAAGATACCAACCGCGACTACGACATAGACGATAAGCATCAGTAGGTACATACCAGCAGCATCGAGCGTGACGGCCGAATAGAGTTCGGGAGCGGCAGTTTGCCATGGTGATATGTTCACATGGTTGAATGACGTTTGAAGTTGCGTGGTGGTGTGGGCTAAGCTTTCAGGTGTTTCTAGACTGTATAGACTAATTTGACTGACTTGATCTGGTACCCCTAACAGTGTTTGCAAAGTGTGTAGCGGGACCTCAGCCCAGAATGTATCGAGCTCATGTAAGCCGGTTTTGAAAATACCGGCTACCACAAATGCTGCGCGGGATAAATCGGCGCCACTGGCTGGTTTAGCTGTGATTGTGACTGTATCTCCAACACGTACTTCCAAGTTATTAGCCAAGGTTTCGCCTATGACAATGCCATCAAGGTGGTGGAATGGTTTACTTTGGGGGAACTCAGCGAGCGTTTTCCCTTTAGTGATGGCTCTTTGGTCGGCAATGGCTGACATTTTGACTTCTTTGGCAGGCTCTACACCAGAAATGGTTAATGCAACACCATGGCGGCCAGCTTGAATGAGTGCATCGACGCGTAATCGTGAAACGGCAGTCAACTCTGGTTTATTTTGCCGTATTTGTTGAATTAACTGGTTTGGTTGAACGATTAAATGCTGTAATGATGGGTCATCACTAAAGGATTTATGCTGCACGATGATATGCCCTAAGCCCATGCGTACGCCAATATCAATCATGGCCTTATGGCCTCCATCAGAGAGGCCCATAAATAAAACCATCATGCTAAAAGCAAAAACAATGATAACCGACGTTAAGCATGAACGGCGTTTATTTCTAAGTAAGTTTCGTAATGCGAGCTTATGTATCATGAGCTTCTCATTCCTTGTGCTGGTATTAATTTTGCGGCAGACAAAGCAGGGTATAGCGCGGCGAGCAATGCGATGATGAACATGACAAATACAGGAGTGAATAAGTTATCTAATGTTAATTTTGCTTTAAGTGCGGTGGTCATACCCACACCCGCCAAGCTAAATTCACCAAATTGGCTAATATCCCAACCATACTGTTGTAAATAGCTACCCAGCGTAATTCCCATGATAAGCCCAGCAATTGATGCGATAAGCGTAAGTAGTAAGGTTTCTATTGTCACCACCCACACAACATTACTGCCTTTTAGACCAAGCGCTTTGAGCAGGCACAGTTCTTTTTTGCGTTCCATCACACTGACCAGCATTGCATTCATTACTCCGACGCCAGCGATTAAGAAAATGATAAACACCAACGTGCCCATGAGCGCTTGATTTGACTGGATCAAGGCCAGTATATCTGGGCGTAACTGTGACCAAGTTTGTACGGTTAATGGTTGCTTATGCTCTGCAATAACCGGAGTGAGGGCATTCTGTGTACGTGCCACTGTGGTTAAGTCATATGTTTTGATGGCAATTTCATGACTTTGTTTGGGCAGCTGCAACAGTTTTTGTAGGTCATTTAAATGAAATATAATTCGAGTTCGATCTATAAGATCAGTACCCTGACGACTGGTACCAGCTACTTCTAGCTGTAACGATTGTTGGACTCCCATTGATGTTTCATACAATAACGTAACAACATCCCCTATATTGGCTTGTAAATTTCTTGCCAATTTCACACCTAAAATAACCTTTGGTGGCACATCCGGTAACGGTGCGAGTGTGTCAATCAGTTGATTGGTGTGTTGTTGAGTTGATGAGGTATTCGAAGATAAGCCATCTAATTCAGCAAATGCGGCAGCGACAGCTTGTGCAGTTAATTGTTCATCTAAGCGTAGTTGTGCATCGGTCAATGGACGACTTAATGGCCAAGGAGTCGGTTTGCTTAAAAATTCACCGCTGACCATTTGTTGTGCCAATGTTGTGACTAAACGCTCGTGCTGAGGTTCAACACCGAACAAACTAACACCCACAGATTTATCATTTTTACTGAGATAGCCAAAACTATATAATCTCGCCGCGACGGCAGAAATATCTTTACGGGCGCGCAAGACGTTGAGCAGCTCGGTATCGTGAGAAATGGTTTGCTGTAATTGGCGTTTTGCTAAATAGTCCTGCTGGTGGATTTGTAGATGTCCGACCTGTCCTGCGGTAGTGCCAGTGACTAAATCATGACTTAATCCATCCATGATGGCTAAGGTGGTGATACAAAAGCCAATACCTAAAGTGATCCCCAATGCGGTCACTGTACTACGTTTGCGGTTCCGTAGTAGATTTCGCCAAGCGAGTTTTATAAATAGTCTCATGTTTTGCCCTTATAAAAATGCTTGTTCTGAAAACTTACTTGCAGCGAGGTCAGTGTTAAATTTAATTTTTTGATAGTGCATACGGGTGAACTCTTGAGGTTTATCACTGACTCGCATTTCCATCACGGTGGGTACCAACATGCCATCCATATTTTTTACTTCTGAATAGGTCAATGTGCGTTCTGGATGCTTGTCCTCTTTTCGTCGGTAATAGGTCACTTGTTCAGGAAAAACACGGTCATTGTCGATATATAGTCTGTATAGCACCTTTGCCCACACAACGGGCGCCGATGGCTGTGGAGTGAGTTCAATTAGGTGGTAGTTACGAGCGTCTTTTTGCCATGCTTCTTTTGCTTCATAGCTGTAGTGCCTTGCTAAATCAGTTTCGCGCATCAGATCGTCATTACTAAAATGGCTGCCCATCCAACTCGATGCCAACATTGAACTACTCATAATTGTCGTGCGTTTATTTCGAGGTTCAAAAAATGAAATACGGTCATCGATTTTAAGCGTCATATTGCCTCGCCATAATGCTGGCCCGAGCATACGAACCATCACTTTTTGGGTATCGTTTCTATCGTCAGTAAGCACCAATAACGTAAAATCACGCTGGTATTCGGCCTTATTAATATTCATTTTCAGAACAGAAGCAGAGGTTTGAGCGCGTAAAATACGTTCAGCATTGTCTATCCAAAGACCTAACGGTAAATCTGTTTGTGCCTTACTGCCAAAAGAGGCAAAGCACATCAAGAGAAAAATGAGTTGTTTCATAATGATCCTTTTAGTGTTGTTTTAATATGCGCGACAATGATGTGCGATATCTAAATTGAGACGTAAATCCGGGATTAGCTTCACTGGTGCCCACTCTGGCAATAAACAAAGGGAAGTATTGCGGACCTAAATTGTGATGCAGTGCTGCTTTCGCATCTGGGTGTTGCAGAAGTACACTCAGCGGGTGGACTGCTAACCCTTGCGCGGTCGCTTGTAACCACATTTCAATCATTTTTTGTCCGGCACAGAGCCAATCATAAGTTGACTGTTGCGCATTTTGGTATAGGCAAATAATTTGTGTACTGTGTGCTGTTAGCTCCCCCAGTGTTTTTGCCATATGCTCAGCAAGTCCAAACTTTTCTAATAACGTCATTGTGATAGGGTTGAGCAATACTTGATGAAAGCGCCGCTTAAATAATGACATTGGTCCCATCAATTGTTGAATATTGAAGCCTCGGTCGCTATTCGGTGTCTTTGAGAAGTCGATAAATCGATATGTCTCTTTCCATGCATTGGCATGTTTGAAATCTTGACTGGCAAATTGACTAACAAGCTCAGCTGTTTGTTGGTGTTTGCGAGTATCTAAGCTTAACCACCTAATGTTCGGATTATGCCAAAGTTCGGTCGTTAATATGTGCTTCTGAGGCATTAATTTTGCACAACCACGTAGTGCGCCTCTGTGGGTATGTCGTTGTTCTAATAATGACTTTATGTGGTGAAATTTGGCTAAATCAGGCTGTGTCGGGTGATAGCTCAAATGGACTTCTAAGAGATAGCTGTGTTCACAGGCTGAAATATGAACGCCTTGCACTATTGGGCTCGATATCACACACTTAGCCCCCAATGACTCTAGCAAATTGATTAATACCGTACTAAAGCCTGCCAAACTCATCCACATTTCGTTCTGTAACGCAGGAAGTGCATTAATCATATTTTCACGGTTAAAGCCAATTTGAAGGCAGCCATCAAATGGTACACTTTGCGCGTACCATTGAACCTGCCAAGGCTGACAATTATGTGAAGAGGGCACGAGTTTTGCCAACTCCACACATTGTGCAACAAGATCAGCTAGCGGCTTGCAAGGTGTCATTTTGCGGTTTCTCCTGATCGAGTTCAAAGCCATGAATAGCCGCTAAAGCTTGCACTTGTTCTACCTGCGAGCAGGTCAGGGCGCCCATGCTGAAATGGCTAAATATACCGGCTAAACCAAGCAGCATTGTTTCGCCGCAACAAGCATATACTTGGCCTGATGGCAGTAACATGCCAGGCAAAGTGAAATGAGGATTATTAGGTAAATTAACGACTCCGCCACGGATCAATTTAACATTGGGGCGGGTCAATATAATGTCTTCAGGTACATCTTTTGGTACTGCGACATCACTTATTAATACTGGCTTATGTTGGGCAATATAGGCGGGGGTGAAAACTGTCGCTGGACTACTGGTATTACTGACAATGACATCGGCCGTTTGACACGTTTCAAATTGCTCACTAACAGTGATCAGCTGACGCGCGAGCAGCATACGTTGTAATGCTTTGATCAAGCTGCTCGGTGTCTCATTGCCTAAACGAGGGGATAACCAGTCTCGACATGCTTTTAGTAACCTCCCTCCTTTTTGCTGCGTATCTACAGCTAAGTAGAGATTTTCGCAAATAATATTGAGGGTTTTGTTAATGTTATTTGCACTGCCTGAGCGTGTTATTAGTAACAGAGATTGGCAATATTTCGCTAGAATAGCACTGTGTACTTGACCAATATTGCCTGCAGCGCCACATATTGCGATTGACGCATGTTCTAAATCAATACCATGACGTACTGCGCTACTTAAAACAGTATTGATACTGGCGGCGACGGTAAGGGCATTGCCTGATGTTGCAGCAGGTGTATTGAACGTAAAGTCGCAGCAGTTGTTGGTAACAATTGAGGTATAGCCACCAAACCCAACCAGTTTACATCCTTCTTCACGCGCTAATCTGTAGGCTTCATGGACTTGGCTACGAATGACTTTAGCTTGATTGAAGCGCCTATCAGCTTCAATACTTTCAGCATCCATCTGAATACCGAATAATACCAGTTCAATTTGCTTTCCGGTATTTGAGGTGACGCGTCTTCTAGCTAATATACTGGGAATGGTGACGGGTAGAATATGTTGATTGAGCTCTTCTTGCTCATATTCATCGAATACCTCCCAACCGGGGTCAATTTCGTTAAGGCTATTGAGATCAATTAGGTGACTAATAAAAGCGACTTTATCAATTCCTGCGCTGATGGGTTCATCACGCTGTGGATGATTCATGATTTTATTGCAAGGACTAACGGCTACGTCGCTGTGAATTAAATGAGCCAACAAAGGGGCAATTTGATGGCTGCGAATTAAGTCAAAAGCGGTTCGAAATGCGCTAACCACGTTAGGGATTTGGGTAAGACAGAAGTAACCTGAAGGCTGCATTCTCAGTACTTTACGTTTACCTAAAGATGGTAATACGCGAATGTGGTGTTTATGTAGTAAATAACCCGCTAAGGTCATGGAGAGCACATTTTCACTGTCTAAATTAGCGATAGTGGCACTGGGGTGATTAGCTTGTGACGCCAGCTCTATTCCCAACATACACCCACTGCCCCGAACATGTGCGATCATATCGGGATATTCCTTCGCAAGCGTTGAAAATGCACTTAAAAATGCGTCACCAATACGTTTCGCTTTGTGTTCAATATCATCTCGGTCAATCAGTGCTAAAGTTTTTATTGCGACGGCGCTACTTAGGTCATCATCAGAAAATGTGGTACTGTGTAGCATACTGAACTCTTTATGATAACGACTCTTTTCGATGGCTATCGCCGATATTTTGCACAATCCACCCCCTAAAGATTTCGCCAAGGTTATGTAGTCATTTGGCGTGTTTAACCTCGAGCTTTCCAAAAATGAACCTGTGCGGCCCAACCCACATTGAATCTCATCGGCAATAATGGCGGTATCTGGGTAGTGAGTTTGAATATTTTGCAATAATGAGATATGTGCTGAGGATAGTGGCACGACACCACCTTCTCCTTGGATGGGCTCATAAATTAACGCCGCCAGTTGATTTATTGGTTTTTTCACGAGACGCACAGGTGAGAATTCAATATACCAATAGTGGCTTTGCCATGTATTTAATTTTTCAATAAACGCGTTGGTGTCGTTAATAAAAGTGGTATCAGTATTGTTTGATATAAAAGGCAAGCGCGCATCGCGATTATATGTTGTTGCCAGGCTCCCTCGGGTTTTCCCGTGAAACGCGCCCTTAAAGGCCGCCACTTTACTTGGCAAATTAAATGCAATTTGGTTTCTATATTCAATAGCAGATTTAAGCTCATCCAGCGTTTCAATAGGCTCCTGTTCAAGTAACTGTTCGCATTCAGTGAAAAAGTCGCGATTGAGTAGTGTATGATTACTTGATAGTCGAACGAGTAGCGTGCGCCAGTTTTCTGCACAGTCTTTTTGTGCGTTACTGAGCCGTTGAAAATATTCATATTGTGCATGCTTCAAGGCCGCCTCTACAGCCTCTGTTCCTGTATTTAATAATATAATTTGATATTGCTTTTGTGTTTCGCTGTAAAGTTTATCAGCCAAAACAGCACGCAACTGACGAGCCATTGGGCGTTGTGCACCTTGCACCCACATTGGCCGTTCAGCACTAAGCAATTGTTGCATTGTTTGTACTAATTCAGGGTGATTGTGGCCCAGTAACGTACTACCAAAGCCTCCTACTAAATCTAATACTTGATGTTGTTGGTCATCTTTTTTCCACGTGAGCATATCTCCTTTAGCTTGTGTAAACTCTACTAATAGCCCAGCACTATCTAGCAGGTCTTCTCGGCTTAATACTTCTTGTCCTAATCGAATTTGCATATGTTGTTTTCCTAAATCCACTGAGCTTTTAAGCGCTTGATGAGCGTGTTGCTGATATTGTTTTTGAGCACATTGGTGGTCCCAGAAAAAATGGCGCTGGGCATGGCATCTCGAAGCATTCGCTCAATATCACCACTTAAAACTCCCTTAGCCCCATGTAGCTGGACGGCAGTTTGGCCGTTACTAATCGCGGACTGAGACACGGTTATTTTTGCCAAACTACTGGCGACACCAGACACATCGCCTTTATCTAGGGACCAGGCAGCCTTATATAAAAGCAGCCGGCTAGACTCGTAGTTTAGATACATGTCGCATAATTGGTGTTGTACTGACTGATAGCTGGATAGGGGAGCATCAAATTGGTTTCGCTCACTGATATAACGTGCTGTTTTTTGTAGTTGCCTTTTCATTTGTCCAAGATAAAGTGCAAACAAACACACTCGCTCCCATTCCATAGAGACCTGGAAAATTGGCGCGCCAGCGCCTAAACGCCCAATAAGAGCCGACTCGGGTAATAGGCAGTTGTCGAAATATATATCGCCCATCGCGGTTGTGCGTAAGCCTGATTTATTATGAGGTGTTTTTGAAATTGATACGCCACATTCATGGGCGTCTAAAATAAAAGTAGAATAATCAAAGTAATTATCTCTATCTTCAGTACGAAGGTGTACCACCACAAAGTCGGCCGCAGGTGCATTTGTGATGTATTCTTTGTGCCCATTTAAAACAAACCCTTGGGTAGTTCTCTCGGCACGTGTTGTCATGGCGTAAATATCAGAGCCCGCTTGAGGTTCTGTAATTGCGTGGGTGCCAAGCCATGCTTCACTGGTGATTTTTGGTAACCACTGTGCTTGTTGCTGGTCGGACGCAAATGCGCGAATAGGATGGACACAGGCACATAAATGGGCGGAAAGTGCAAAAATTAGTCCAGAGTCTTCACAATGCTCAGCTAATGATTCAATGCCAGCTGTCAGCTCAAGGGCATTGAGGTTGTCGCCTTTCATACTGATTGGCAGCAGCCAGTTGCCAATGCCTTGGTTGATCAATTGACGAAATAAAGGCTTGGAAAATGTACCGGCCAAATCGCGTTGCGTTAAATCGTCAAGATTTAACGTTTGAGCAATCATTTTTGCTTGGTCTGCGACACGCTGTTGTTTTTCGGTAAAGTTAAAGTTCATCGTTGGTTCCTTGATACTTTGCAAATATTAAGCAAAGTCGCTCATAATTACGTGATAGTTGACACCACCTGTGCCAAACCCATTGACCGTTGCATGGCGCATTCCTTTGGGCGTCGAATAAGCTTGGTTTGAGTTCAGAGGGTCATAGCCAAGCTGAGAAAGTTGTAAGTCGCTGTGTAGATCACCTCGAATTAAATTTCTTGGTATTTGATTATGTTCAAAGCTCAGTAGCACTTTAATAATGCTTGCTAATCCGGCTACTGCGAATGTATGCCCAAATTGTGTTTTGAGCGCACCTAGCTTCAATTGGTTGTGTGTACGGGCGCCATAGATAGATGAAATGGCGTTGATTTCGACTGAATCCCCAACAGGCGTGCCTGTCCCATGTGTTTCTACGAATTCAATATGCGATGGTTTTATGAATGTTTGTGCAAAAGCATGGCGCATTGCCTGAATCTGGCCTTCAGTATTAGGCGCTATCATTGATTTACTGAGCGTACTGGAGCCAATCGCATTAAGTTCAGCTTTTATTGGCCAATCGTATTTCTGAGCCAGCGTGTTGGTGGTTAGCATGACCATTGCACAACCGTCACCGGGTGTGAAGCCATCAGCAGTTTGGCAAAAAGTTGCTATAACGTCACGTGAAAGCATTTGTTGGTTAGAGCATACACTGAGGTCATGTAAATTGACGGGCAGCTCGAGTGCGGCGACAATTGCAACGTCAATTCTGCCACTGGCGATGGCATTTTTGGCACAATCCAATGCGGCAATAGATCCAGCACAAGCGGCTTCAATCGCAAGGTGCTGGCAATCCTCTAATGCAAAGTGCGCGGCTACTTGTTTACTTAAGTTACTGGCTTGAAAGTCTTCACTTAATGCATCTTCATTAAATTGTGTTTGCCATTCACTGAGAGACGTAAGTGCTGAACTGTTTGGATTGTTGCCATTGAGTATCTCGTAGCATTGCGTACATAGTGCCTTTAATTTCGACGCCAGTAGTTTGCGACGTTCACTATATGGGCCTAAATTAGTCGCCGTGATAACCATGGACCGACTATGTTTTGGTATATCTAAAGATGGCCATTGCTTGAGCGTTTGGGCGAGCACGCTTTTAGGGGAAGGTTGCCCAAGTTGATCTCGGTGTGTCGTATTAAGCTTCGCTGCCGCATTGCAATAGTAGCTGTCATGTTGCGCCCCATTTTCATGATATAAGGAGCCTGACGCATATGTATCATGGATTAAAGATGATATACCGCCCGTTTTATCCGTGAGGCCTTGCCAATATTCAGTAACGCCAGAGCGGTTAGCCATCCAAATCTGATGGTCGCATAGCACAACCGCATGTGCCTCATTTACTGCGATTGGGCAAAAAGTACGACTGATAGTAAAGCTCGGTGCGGAGTGCCCCTCGTTTGTGTCGAAAAATAAAGCTCTGGTATGATTGTTTGGCTTTTTTAACCAATTATTAAGTACTAAAGCACTGCCGACGATACCGGTATCGGGCAATATATTTGCACGAAGGTCTAAATTAATATTATGTGTGTGAAGCGCGGGTTTTAGTTGTTCAGTCAGTGGCGCATTTGTGATTGAGCACAGTACCACGCTCTGTGATGATTGAGTCTTTGCATGCTCAACAATGCGGTTTTTTTCACACATGAAGGCGTTGACTAGATATCCTCTCGCGTTGTCTATGGGTTTATTACAACGCTTCAAAAGCAGCACACTCGCACCAAGGCGCTGCGTATTGGAGTGGTTGGGTATGTCGTTAGCAATTGCAATTAGAACAGAGTCAGTTTGTTCAGTTCGTAAGCTATCGAACGCCAATGCCATAGCTTGTGCAAAGCTATTATTGGCCGCTTCTATGGCAAACGAACGGCCATTTAATCCGCAGCTCTGTGCTATACGGGTTGCCATTGTCGTTGCCATCTCACCGACTTTATCATGGCTGCTGTTTAGCTCAGTGGGTAACAAATCAGCCAACTGTGATGCTGACTTATCACAGCTTAAATGCATTAGTTCCCTGAGCATCGCATTCGCAGTGAGCCGATAGTGATTCGCTAATTGTCTATCAGTGCCAGCGTGGGTGCATAGAATAACGTCTGTTCTATCGTTATTGATGTGCCCTTTATGGGTATCAATTAACGTACTACTGAGTTGTAATAGGGGTAGCTGCATACGATTGATTGCTGTGCGATAAATTGGCGGAATAGCAAATTTAGCGTATTGCTTTTTATCATTTAGCAAGGCCAAAGAGCCATCTTTTGGTGAGCCAATAAGGTGCGCACAATCAATCAGTGCAATTGCAGTGTTGTTATTTAATGTCATGAGCACTCCACCTTCGCCAGTTGTGGATAATCAATCTTTCCATTGGCGTTTTTAGGTAACTTACTGAGTGCTTTAAAGCGATGTGGGATCATGTACACAGGTAAATGTTCTGCACAGTATGCTTTTAGTTCAATGGCGCTGGGCTTATTTGCCATATTTGTTGGTGAGTACGTCGCAATGATTTTTGCTGACTCTATACAGTATCGCGTTGCGACTTCTGTGATACTTTCATGCAGGCTCAATCGCGCTTCGATTTCACCCAGTTCAATACGAAAGCCGGCAACTTTAATCATGCGATCACGGCGGCCAAGAAAGTAATATTTACCAGCTGCAAATTGCACAATATCACCTGTTTTATGAAGGTGCTGCTGATGGTTTTTACTTTGTTGGCCTTCATTACAATAACCAGGGGTAACGCACGAACCCCTGACGACCAATTCGCCGATTGCACCTTCTAATTGCGGTATTTCTGCGTTATCTTCACCGATTAACTGGACTTGGCTATCGCCAAAGGGTGTACCAATGGGTATTGCCCCGTCGCTGATAATATCTTCATCTGTGATGGAGTATGCAAGGCAGACGTTTGTTTCAGTTGGCCCATAAAAGTTGAAAAACTGGCAGTGTTGAATGTTGTCATTTAACGTCCGTAGACAGGATTTTGGCATGACCTCGCCAGCAAAAATAATATGGGTGAGTGATAGCACTTGAGCTTGTTGCCAAAGTGCAATTCTATTCATTAAATTCAGCAGGGAAGGGACGGTATACATCACGTTGATTTTTTGTTCTTTTAAGATATTTGCCAAAAGCAAAGGCTGCTTTACGACGTCTTCTGATGTGACGTATAAACTGCCGCCAACAGTCAAGCTCATAAAGAGATCAAAGGTACTTAAATCAAAATTGAAACTGGCGATATTTAAAAAACGATGTGTGCTTGATAACGATAATGATTGTTGACACCAGTTGATAAAATGTAACAAATTCTTGATTGATAACTTCACACCTTTCGGCCGGCCTGTTGAGCCAGAAGTAAATAAAATTGCTGCTAGGTCATTGTTATCAAAGCTTACCTTTGGTTTTTTGTATGACGTGTGAATATGCTTAAACCAATTAAAAGAGGTTATGTTAGGTGTTGATGTGCCTGTTTTTCTTATTTCAATGATGCGAATATTTGGATATTCACTTTGTAGGGCTATTGCTTGGGTTAGGTGTGTAGAGTCTACAATAAGCGTATCCACTTCTGCGTCGCCCAAAATGAGTGAGACTCGTGCCGTAGGCTGCTTTGCGTCAATTGGCACATAAGCAGATCGAGCTGTTAAAGAGGCTAATATTGCCAATACATAGTGATTGTTCTTCTCAAGCCAAATAGCCGTTCGTTTGGTTGGTTGAAGCACAGTTGCCAAGGCGCCAACATAATTTGCGGCTTGTTGGTAACTACACATTGGTTCAGCCAATAGAAACGGCTGCTCTGGTTGGGATTGAGCCCAATGAAATAGCGCGGTATGCAGCGCATTTGACAACGTGTTATTCATCACTACTCCTTAGCTATTAAAACCGGGTAAACCCACTTCTTTTGCGGCTTTAATTAATATTTCTATTGCTTGATCTAAATCCTCTTTAGTATGTTGAGAGAGCACACTGATCCTGAGTCTTGCATCGCCTACGGCAACGCCAGGAAAGACAACGGTTTGGCAAAACATACCCATTTGTCGAACATGATGGCCCAGCTCCATTGTGCGCTTTTCATCGCCAATAACGATGGGAATGATGGCACTTTCTGAATCACCTGTATCAAATCCACACTCACGAAGTGCGCTATGTAAGTAATTGACATTACTCCAAAGGTTTTCTAGCCTCTGGGGTTGTGTTTCCATGATATCGATGCACTGTATTAACCCTGCAGCAACATGGGCAGGAATGGTGGCTGCAAAAACGTATGAGTTTGCATAAAAACGCAAATAATCAATAACCTCTTTATCCCCGCAGACGAACCCCCCCATACCAGCAAGTGTTTTACTCATGGTGCCAAGTTCAAGATCAACTTCATGTTTTAAGTTGAAATGTTCAGCTGTGCCAGAACCAGTGGCACCTAATATCCCAGTTGAATGAGCATCATCAATGAGAATGCGGGCTTGGTATTTGCGCGCTAACCTTACCATTTCAGGGAGTTTGACGATGTTGCCGTGCATGCTAAATACACCGTCAGCGACAATGAGCTTACCACCGTCATTATCACTACAGTTTTTAAGGACTTCTTCCAATGACGCCATGTCATTGTGTTTGTAAATTCGCTTTTTAGCACCAGACAATTTACAACCATCTTGAATACTCATATGGTTATACACGTCAGTGATAATGGTGTCTTTAGGGCCCATTAATGCTGAAATTGTGCCTAAATTAGCAGAGTAACCTGAAGGGAATACAATACAGGCTTCACGGCCTTTAAAGCGGGCTAAGCGCTCTTCTAACTCAAGGTGTAAGTGGTTCGTACCGCCAATTAAACGGCACCCCGTGTTAGTGGCTCCATACTGCTTTACAGCATCACTAATTGCGTTAACAACCCGAGGTTCATTGGCTAAGCCTAAGTAGTTGTTTGACGCAAACATTAAAAACTCACGCTCTTTATTTTGATATGCATCAAAAATAATGGCACGATTCTCACATTTTGAACTAAGTGGCATGCCGTACCAAAAGTCGCCCGTTTTTTCATGTGATGCATAAAAATCATTGAACTTTCTCACTTTACTGAACAGATCAGGACTCCCATCCGCCACGAAATCTCGCATGGTTTGAGAGGAGATTGAGGTATCAGCAGTAACAAGTTGGTTAGTATCTTTCAGCACAGGTTGTGCACCGATATTCATGCCCAGAGAGGCAAGTTTTTGTTGCCCTTTTTCTGTAATTGCAACGTCTTTACAACAATTAATAAGATCGGCAATGGTATTAAAGCTTGCTGTATTGAGTTTGTTCTCAAAAGCAAATAGCGGCTGCATTTCATCCACAATACTTGCCAATATAATGGAGTCTATACCTAGGCCTTCCTCCATAGCTTGATCGAGCAATAAGTCTGACTCTGAATAGCATGTTTGCTCTTTAACGATATCGAGTATGAGCGGCTGAATCTCAGCCGCTAAATGGGTGTTTAGTGTCATGTATAAATCCGTTTATTTAGTTGATTTCTTCAATGCCAATGATTTGTTCAAGTGAAGGCGCCTCAAACTCACTTGTAGGTTTAGTGGAAATTTTTTCCTTCAAAACCTTTTGTTCGTTTGCTTCACGGATCAGCTTTTCTCTAAAGCGGATATAATGCGCGTTTACTTTATCCAGTGGGATCAGACGATTGGCTTTTGGACTTGATACTTTTGGATTTTGATATGAAATCACAGCCATATCTTTATCCTGTTGTACAAAACGTTCGATACGGCACATGTACCATGGGCGCACTGGTCGCCAAAATGGTATCGGCAGTGGTTTAATGAGTGGCAGTAGCAAATCACGTTTGGGTTCTTGGTAACAAACACAGACCCAGCAGGTATTGTCGTCTATGGGGGTCGGTATGAAAATAACATCAAACACATCACTTCTGATCAATACCAAGTTAGGCATTTGAACATCAATACCAAATTTCCAACCACGAGTCCAAGGCTTACGAGCGACGAGGGTTTCCTCTGCTGTACGCTCATCATCAGGGCGTAATACAAAATCACTGGTTATTAGCGTGCCATCTACTTTGCACTCAAAGTTGTCTACTTTACCGCCTTTAGGGTCCCAAATGTTGATTGCAGATCCTTTGTGAACAAAGGGTATATGATAAATTTCACACACACTTTCAACGTAGCGAGTGTAGTTGATTGGTGCATCCCAACCGTAAAAAGAATAGTACCCTTGGTATTCTTTGAACTGTTTAAACATAGGAACTTCTGGATACTCATTCTCTGGTAATTGATCACCATACCAAAACCAAATGAGTCCGAACTCTTCTTTTACTTTATAGGTTTTTACACACATTCCTTTAGGAACGTCACCGTTTTTTCCCAATACAGGCATGTGAACACAATCACCTTTTTGGTCAAATTGGAAGCCATGGTAAGGGCAGGCAATTACATCACCATGCTGCTGTCCGCGACTTAACATAACGCCTTTATGTGGACATTTATCATCCATGCAGACGAGCTTGCCTGTTGTATCGCGATATAATACGAGTAGCTTATTTAGACGTTTTAGCCCGATTGGTTTCTTTTTGACATCTTGGATTCTTGAAATTGCATACCATTGATTAGGGATCATAGTGCGGCCTCCTTATTGCTGTGGTGTTCGACGACTTTGCTGAGTACTGCGACGGTCGCAAAATTGTCAGGGTGAATATCGATAACCGGTAATCGCAATGCAAATTCGCGATGTATAAACTCAACAACGTCAAAAATAGACGCTGAATCTAAGATGTTTAGCTTGATTATTGGTGTGTCAGGGGCAACTTGTTCATCGTCATCGAGGTAGCTGGTGGCGATAAAGTGGCATAGCTTTGCTGACACAGTTTCAACTGAGGGGTTTAACATGTTGAGTCTAACTCCGTTGGGGTCGTTTTATTTGCTACTTGGTGTATTTTGTTCGCCAGCAAAGAGGGAGTATTACAGCTATAAAGTATGTCTGGAGCCAAATAAACGCCGGTTTGCTGTTCTAATCTAAATAGGATCTCCATGGCCAATACCGAGTCTAGTCCGACATTAGCGAGAGAGTCTTTAGGTGATATTTGTGCACTTGCAACACCGGTTAGTTCAGTAACTTGGAGAATTAACCAGTGTTCAATATTGAGGATATCTTTCAAGTTAAGCGTGTGCGAAGTGCTGGATTTTGGGTTAGAACTATGTCGTTGCTCTTGAAAATTAAAATGGAAATACGTATGCAACTCAGATTTCTCAAACGCCTGCTTAATTGCAATGCGTTGTAACTTACCTGATGAGGTGATCTTGATGGTTTTGCGGGGCAAAAACAGTATTTGGTCTGCTTTGACACCAAAACGATCAATTAATCGTGTGTTCAGCGACGTAGTTAGTGCCTCAAAGTTGTCAATATTACGGGGCACCTCGATGGCCATCACCAATTGCTCATTCTGTTCATGCATGACCGAAAACGCAGCACTTCGGCAATTTTTTAACTCAGGAAAAGCCAGAGATGCCTCATACTCAAGATCTTGAGGATAGAAATTGGCACCTCTGAGAATAATGACTTCTTTTAAGCGGCCAGTGATGAATAATTCGTCATTGTCATAAAAACCGAGATCTCCTGTACGATGAAATGTTTCGTCGTAGCTATCCAGTTGTAGGCCAAAGTTTGCGATGGTCCGAGCTTCATCTTGCCAATACCCTGGGCTTATGCTGCTGCCTTGTAGCCACACTTCCCCCACTTGCCCTTGTGCCACCTCAGAGTGTGAAATGGGGTCAACTACTTTAACATTAAGAGAGTGATGTACAGTGCCGCTACTGACCAACCATTGACTGTGTTTCGCTTCAGCTGATGCTTGTTTTACTACACCGCGTTTAAGTAATGGTTCATCAACACACAGTTGTTTGTATTGGTGCCCATGAGGTTTCCCGCTTACCATGAGGGTTGCTTCAGCCATACCGTAACAGGGTAAAAAAGCATTGGCTTGTAGACCGCATTGCGCAAATTTATCAAAAAACTGAGTAATGGTATGCGAATTTATAGGCTCAGCACCACAAAATAGATTCTCAAGCGATGATAAATCAAGCTCGGCTAATCTAGCTGGACGAATATTTTTGAGTGCCAAATCGAATGCAAAATTAGGCGCGCCTGTTGTGGTCGCCTTAAAATCAGTGACTGCCTTCAACCAAGTAAATTGGCTACGTAAAAATAAATCAGTTGGCATTAGTAAGGTTGGGTATCCGGTATAAACACCTTGCATAACACCACCGACTAGCCCCATATCATGATGGGGAGGAAGCCATAACATCATTCGAGTTTTATCTTCTACGTGTCCGAAACTTTGGCGTATAAGTTCAGAATTTTCTAGGGTGTTTTGATTGGTAATGATGACACCTTTAGGCTTACCTGTGGTGCCAGAGCTATATTGCAATAGGGCAATATCGGCATTATCAGTTTTGAACTCATGTAACCCAGGCGCATCCGTATTGGTACAATCCTCGACCAATAACCAACGAACATGTTTATCAACAAGTTGTTCTTGCAGTAAGGGAAGGATCTCCCTATTAGTGATTATGATTGGATTGCCTAAGTCACTAATCGCATAATCGAGTCGTTCAATTTGTAGCTGATTTTTAGGTGGGAAAGAAGGGACTGCAATAACTTTCGCGGCCATACATCCGTAAAAAGCAGATACAAAATCAGCACCTTGTGGGAGCACAATGAGTGCTTGATCTTGTTCTGAGTTCACACATTTAGATAGCGAGAGCAATGTGTGAGCTATTTGGCTTATGGCCGTCGCGATCGTTTTGTAATCATAGCTTACTGATTGCTCACCCTTCGCAGTTATAAACTGAAAAACTTCTTGGTCAGGCTTATTTAGTGCGTCCGATGCGAGTAAATCAATCAAGCTATTTGCTTCACATTGTAAAAGGTCTCTTTTTGGAAAAAGAGGGTTCGAAGTTCCCATGCTACATAATCCTTTTTGCTTTACTTGGTTACATAATTGAACACAAATGTGAAAGAAGTGTGTAGATATGTTAAATATTAATCCGAATTAAATGGTACTTATTAACATTGAATTAACTATTGTGGGCGAGTATTTTCGTTTTTTGGTGATTTTTTAGCAACTTTGTTGATAGTGCTTTTCATTACCGTTCCTGTGATAGATGTATTTTTGTCGTCTTTTTGAACAGGTGGATTCAGGTGGGGTGATTTTATTTTAAGTTAAAACAATAATTTAAAATTTAATTTTAAATTGATTTCGATTGCCTCCTGGGTAGGGGCGGGATTGTTGTGAATTTTGATGACGTGGATACTCTATTCTTAATTTTAATAAATTAAATAAGTCATGAAAATAATTTGTATTGGGTTTAGTTCCCATTATTGCTGCATAATGCGCAATATTTAATCACTATCATTTAGATCACGTTTTACTGTGTTGAGTGAACAGGATTTAACAGTAGTAAAAGTGTCCATGCGGACACTTTGAAACTGTCCGCGGACAATAAATATTACCCATAAAAATTAAAATTCCTTTATAATCAATAATTTATTTTTTGGCATGATATTCGGATAGTAAAAGGAAAGTCAGATTATTTAAAGAGTACAAGATGTTGTTAACGAGTGCGTTTCTAATTTCTCCAGTAATTATGTTTATTGCTGTTGCTTTGGTCACCCTATGTGAAGCAATGAGTACTGTTGTAAGGAGAGGAAAATGATAAAAGACACCAGTGGACAAGATCTGCCCGTTCAAGTGAGCAAACCATCATATGTTAAAAAAGGCCTATTGGGCGTTGCATTACTTTTGGGGATTGCAGTATCTGCAAATGCAGTGATTAATACTAGCAATGCACAGTTATCTTTAGCGAAAAGTAGCTTAAACATTGCGAAAGTGACCGTGGGTAATTTTGTCAGAGATGTTGCGGCAACGGGGTTTGTGGTTGCTGCGAATGCGCCACAAGCATATAGCCCAGAGCAAGGCTTTGTCACACTCAAAGTGAAAGCTGGAGACTCAGTTAAACTCGGGCAGACTCTGGCGTTAGTAGACAGCCCTGAATTGGAAAATATATTAAAGCAGCAACAATCAGAGTTACTCCGTCTCCATGGAGAGCTGTCACGTCGTGAATTAGAAGCCAGACGAGATACGCTAGCACTGAACAATGCATTAGATTTGGCAAAAGTTGAGTTAACGGCAGCCCAACGTGAAAATAGACGTGCACAACTGTCTATTAAGCAAAGCCTTATTAGCCAAATTGATTTGGAACAAGCACAAGATGAGTTAGCAAGAGCTGAGCTTACCTTTCATCATGCAGTTAAAGAAGCGGAGATCACAAAAGACACTTTGGCGTTTGAATTAGAGTCAGCAAAAAATACCGTAGCACAACAGCAGCTCGCGGTGGATGAGTTAATTCGTAAAGTTAATAACTTAGATGTGAAAGCAAGTGTTGCAGGTATTGTGGGCAACTTGTTAGTACAACCTAAATCAGCCGTATCAAAAAACCAAGCATTAATGACGTTAGTAGATTTAAGTGCCTTTGAGGCGCAGTTGCAAGTACCCGAAAGTTATGCAAATGAATTAGGCCTCGGTATGGATGTAGCGCTGAAAATTGGCGGTAAAGATGTGCTGGGCAAATTGTCAGCTATTTCTCCTGAGGTTAACGATCGGGAGGTCACTACTCGCGTTCGCTTTTCTCAAGAACACATCAGTAATATCCGGCAGAACCAACGGTTATCAGCAAGGATCATATTGGAAAATAAAGAAGACGTCTTGATGATCCGTAGAGGCGCATTTTTAGATGCTGGAGGTCATGTTGCTTATAAAGTCGAAGGTGATACTGCAAAACGTATATCAATTAACACCGGCGCGACGAGTATCCGCAGCGTAGAAGTACTCGATGGTTTGCGTTTAGGCGATGAAGTGATTGTGTCAAATTATGCCCAGTTTAAAAAAGCAAATACGGTGTTGCTACGAGAGTAACTCTATTTAGCAACCCTGTTTTAAATCAAATATTCAAATTGTAGAACAATAAAAACTATTAGGAACAAACATGTTAAATATGAATGGTATAAGCAAAGTGTATCAAACAGAAATGGTGCAAACTCATGCCTTGCGAGACTTTGATTTGCAAGTTAATGAAGGGGAATTTATTGCGGTAACGGGGCCTTCAGGCTCAGGTAAAACGACCTTTTTAAATATTGCCGGTGTACTGGAGCCGTTTACACAAGGCCAGTATTTACTTGATGGTGTAGATATTGGCAAGCTAAATGACAATCAACGTGCAGATATTAGGAACCAAAAAATAGGTTATATTTTTCAGGGGTTTAATTTAATACCAGACTTAAACTTGTATGAAAATGTTGAAGTGCCATTACGTTATAGAGGCATTAAAGCTGCTGAGAGAAAGCGTCGAATTGAATCGAGTTTAGAGCAAGTAGGTTTAGCGAGCAGAGCGAAACATTTACCGCAGCAGCTATCAGGCGGTCAGCAGCAAAGAGTAGCTATAGCTCGCGCATTAGCGGGTAAACCACGCTTTTTATTGGCAGATGAGCCAACCGGTAACCTAGACAGTTTAATGGCTCGGCAAGTAATGGAACTCCTAGAACAAATTAACCGCGATGGGGCGACCATCGTCATGGTAACACATGATCCGGAGCTTGCTCGTCGAGCGCCAAGGAATATTCAAGTTGTTGACGGTCAAATCGCGGATTTTTCTCTTTATCAGGGAAATCCAGCAGCAGTTGTTGGAGCGTAATTATGTTTTTTCATTATGTTGATTTAAGTTGGCGAAGTTTGAAGCGTACACCGATGGTGAGTTTACTGATGGTGATAGCCATTGCTGTGGGAATTGGCATCACGATGACGAGCCTCTCGGTTTACCACATGATGTCAGCAGATCCGATCCCGAGCAAAAGTACACAATTACATCACGTTCAATTACAAACGATGGATGACGGTCGCGATTGGTGGTCAGATGATAATATGCCTTATCAAGTTACTTATCCGGATGCGATAAATTTATTAAATGCAGACTTACCCTATCGTCGAACCGCAATGATTGCAGCAGGGTTTGCGGTACATGTGGATGATAGCGATATGAAACCGTTTCTAGAGCGAGCACGGGTCGCCAATGCAGATCTCTTTTCCATGTTTAATTTGGAATTTATTTACGGAAGTGCCTGGACGCGAAACGATGAAGACACGCAAGCATCGGTGGTGGTTATTTCACAAAGTTTGAATGACACACTGTTCCAAGGTGAAAATTCGGTTGGTAAAACAATTAACTTGGATGGTATGACGGTGCGTATTGTTGGTGTTATTAAGGATTGGCCAACCTACGTCAAGTATTATGACCTGAATAACGGGGCATTCCGTGACCCTGAGCACATATTTTTACCATTTAGCTTAATTGCACCAAATGAAATCATTACGTGGGGGAATAGTAATGGTTGGAAAGCGGAGAATGTCAGAGGCTTTCAAGATAAACTCAAATCAGAACAGTTTTGGGTACAGTTTTGGGTTGATTTACCTACAGACGAAGATGAGTTGGCATATGGGCAATTTTTAATGTCGTATATGGCCGAGCAGCAGAAACTAGGTCGGTTTGCCCGTAAAGAGTTGGATTTTGCATTACGTGACGTTAAGCAAATGATGGTGTATCGCGAAGTGGTTAATGAAGATAATAAAATATTGGTGATGCTGAGCTTTATGTTTTTAGCTGTTTGCCTTGCCAATATACTCGGACTGCTGTTGGCGAAGTTTTTACGACGCGCACCTGAAGTTGGTGTAAGGCGTGCACTTGGGGCAAGTAAGACACAGGTATTTATTCAGCATTTAGTGGAGGTAGGGTTACTTGGTGTAATAGGAGGAGTACTCGGTATTTTCATTGCACAAGCTGGCTTATGGGGAATGCGAAAAAGCAATGATGCGTACACGGTGATTGCAGATATGGATTTAACTATGTTGCTTTCAGCCCCAGCCATTGCTGTAAGTGTCTGTATTTTAGCTGGCCTTTACCCGGCATGGTTAGTATGTCGAACCACACCAGCCACTTACCTTAAAAGTCAATAAGGACCCATTATGTTTGAATTTAGACCCATTATTAACGCATTGCTGCGTGCTAAGTCTGGTGCGATCTTATTACTAATGCAGATTGCCATTACCACCGCCATTGTTAGCAATGCCGCCTTTATTATTAACGACCGCATTGCGTACCTAGAGCAAGAAACTGGATTACCTGAACAAGATATTTTTCAATTTAATATGATGATTTTTGGGAAAAACATTGATTTAGCAAAACAGATTGAAGTTGATGAAAGCTTATTGCGCAGCATACCAGGCGTGATTGATGCAGTGTATATTAATGCAGTACCGCTGTCGGGCGGTGGTTCAGGGGGGAGCTATAATTTACTGCCCTCAAATGAAAAATCCCCGTCGATAAATGCCTCCTATTTTAGGGCTGATAGCCATGTGTTAAATACACTCGGGGTGGAACTGGTCGCTGGACGAGATTTAAATGAATCAGATGTAATGTTCACCTCTGATGTAAGTGAATTGCCTAAAGTGGCTTTAGTAACTCAAGCAATGCATGACGAAATGTTTCCACAAGGCAACGGTCTTGGTAAAACCATTTATCGTCGAGATAATGCGATAAAAATTGTGGGTATTATTAAACTTTTAAAAGGGCCGTGGTTGCAAGATGAAAGAAGAGACCGTTCACTTATTTTTCCACAAGTTCGACCAAGCAGTTTTCAAAAGTTTTTGATTAGAACAGAGCCCAATGAAAGAGCCGCAGTGATGCATCGAATCGAAGATGTTTTGCTTGCGGAGTATCCTGATAGAGTCATTGACGTGATCAAAGGCTTAGATCAATTAAAGGCGGAATATGTGGCTGAGGATACTCTGATGGTTCGCATGTTAATGGTGCTTATAACGGTGTTAGTTTTGATAACAGCGTTAGGGATCTTTGGTTTAACCCTATTTAATATCAATAAACGATTAAAGCAGATAGGGACTCGACGCGCACTTGGCGCAAGAAAATCTGCAATAATACGGTATTTTTTAGTAGAAAACACATTAATATGCTCTGTGGGGGTTGTATTGGGGAGCGCGGGTGCGCTGTGGATGGGGGCGAAGTTAATGGCGTTATTTTCATTACCCTCATTATCAGTGTCTTACGTTATTGTAACGGGCGCATTCGTTATTTTGATGAGTTTGTTTGCTGTCATTGGGCCAGCCAAACGCGCAGCAGATATATCCCCTAGCATTGCCACTAGAAGTATATAATTATTCTTTATTTATTAGTTGTTTAGCATAATTAACCAACATGTTACACTGCATCAGCGGTGTAACATAAAAGAAGAAAAAGATGGATAAAATACTGATTGTGGATGATAACCAAGCGGTGCTTGATGCATTATCTTTATTACTTGAAATTCACGGATATGATGTTGTGACAGCCGTATCGCCTTTTGATGCAGAGCAAATAATTCGATACCAAAAAGTATCGCTTGTAATGCAAGATATGAATTTTACCGCGGATACGACATCTGGTGAAGAGGGCATTGCACTGTTTAATGTGCTAAGACGTTTAAACCCAACATTACCTATTATTTTGATGACGGCTTGGACCGAGTTGGAAACGGCCATAGAGCTGGTCAAATTAGGCGCAGCTGATTACATTGCGAAACCTTGGGATGACACCAAGCTGCTGACCAGTATTACTAACCTAATCGCCTTAGGTAAAGCCAATGCACAGAATCAGACCCATGAACGACAGAAAAACGAACGCAGGCTGCCTAGAGCGCAGGCAAATCTTGTGGGCTTGGTTTATGCGAGTACAGCAATGGAGCGAGTGGTTGATATGTCGTTACAGTTGGCAAAATCTGATGTGTCGGTATTGATCACTGGACCTAACGGCAGTGGTAAAGAGCGTATTGCGGAAATTATTCAAGCCAACTCAACCGTGGCAAACAAGCCATTTATTAAAGTCAATGCGGGGGCACTACCGCAAGAGCTGATAGAAGCCGAGTTATTTGGTGCAGAAGCAGGTGCGTATACAGGCGCAAACAAAAAGCGCATTGGTCGATTTGAAGCGGCAGATGGTGGCACACTCTTTCTAGATGAAATAGGGAACTTACCTTTATCAGGGCAAATAAAATTATTGCGGGTGTTACAAACGGGTGAGTTTGAACGATTGGGATCAACGGTCACTCAAAAGGTGTCAGTGCGGGTTGTCTCTGCTACCAATGCAAATTTGCACAATGATATTCAAGCTGGGCGATTTCGAGAAGATTTATATTACCGCTTAAATGTGATTGAACTTAATCTTCCACCATTAAACGCCCGTCAAGACGATGTTATTCCGCTTATTCGTCATTTTCTGCCAAGGAGAGAGATAAGTTATCATGCCGAACAAGCACTTATTGCACATAACTGGCCAGGTAATGTGAGGGAGCTTGAGAATGCCTGTAAGCGCGTAAGTGTATTAAAGCCACAGGGCATACTTGAAATCGAAGACTTTGGATTATCAGAGTCTTTGAATATAGAGTCAAACCAAGCACCAACACCAAAGCTTGAGCCGAGTAAGCAAGAGATTGAAGCTGCAATGCATTCACATCAAGGGGTGATCGCCAAAGTTGCTCGCCAGTTTGGATTAACACGTCAGGCGCTATATCGTCGTTTACAAAAATTTGAGATTGACTATTGATGCACACATTAAGTAGCTGGACTCCACGGTCATTGAAAGGGCGGTTTATTGCTGCATCTAGCGCGGTGGTTTTATGCGTTTGTATGCCAATTTTGACCTGGCAATTTAGTAACTGGCAATGGGTCGTGTCAGCGACTATTGGCATATTACTACTGACTAATGTGTTGTGCCGATGTTTTTTGTCGGCACTACTTGAGCCAATTAAAGCCCTTGAAGTGGGGTTGCTGAATTTTAAAGATGGTGAGTTTTCTCATTCATTGGCTTACGCTGAGCATGATGAATTAGGGCGGTTGTGTACGTTATATAATGAAACAGCTCTGCAATTGCGACAGGAAAAACAATGGATCTATCAGCGAGAATTAATGCTAGATAAAGTATTACAAAGTTCTCCGCAGGCACTGCTTTTAGTCGACAGCAATGACACGGTTGTATTTAGTAATTATAGTGCAAGGGCATTGTGTAAAAGCAGTGCAGCATTGGAAGGTATGAAAATTGATGTGTTAATGCAAGAGACTTCTGCTGAATTTTTTGAGGTATTACAGGCTGGACGTGAAGGGCTCTTTAGCATTCAAGTTGATAAAGATGAAACACAAACTTGGCACTTGGCAACTGGACAATTTTTACTTAATAATCAAAATCATAAGCTGTACTTATTTAAGCAATTAACCCGAGAGTTAAGTCGTCAAGAAGTTGCTGTATGGAAGAAAGTGATACGTATTATTAGCCATGAGCTGAATAACTCATTGGGACCAATGTCATCTATGTTACACAGTGCAAAACTGCTAACTGACCACGTTGATGACCAGCGACTTGAGCGGGTATTTTCTACTATTGAAGAACGTATTCATCACTTAACTGAATTCGTGCAGGGTTATGGTAAGTTTGCTAAATTACCACCACCAAAATATAGTCAAATAAATTGGACTTCTTTATTAGCAGGTCTTCATCAGCAATGGCAATTTAACGGACCAAACATTTTACCTACACAGCCGTTTTTGGCTGATCAAGTACAATTAGAACAGTTGCTAATTAATTTAATCAAAAATGCTCATGAATCAGGCTCTAAACCTGAACAAGTCACAATGCATATTACTCAAAGTATGCAAGGTGTTACTCTCTGTGTTCAAGATCAAGGCAAAGGAATGAGTGAGACTGTTATGGCAAACGCGTTGATCCCGTTTTACTCAACGAAGTCGACTGGAAGTGGCTTAGGGCTGGCACTATGCCGTGAAATTGTAGAGGCACATCATGGTCAACTTAGTTTGCATAATCATGAAGAAGGTGGTTTGAAAGTAAAAATATTTATACCACATGAGTGAGCTAAGTGATACGCCGTACCACCGAGCTTTATCAACATACTACCTCGGTGGGTCTATTTGTCCATTGACAGAACTGTTTACTCTAAACCACCCTGCAATTGAATATCGTGGACGTGTGGCTGGAAGCACCTCATGTGGATATTCATCACTTAAAAAAGTGACTAATGTACCAAACTGTGGCGTGATTTTTTGCTGTAGAATACTGTGATCGTGGGCGTCAAAAATAGCCAGTTCACCACCGTAATCGGCTCGCCAGTTTTGATTTAAATATAACACAGTAGAGAGTACGCGATTGGTATTGCCTTGGAAGGCATCGAGGTGTTTTTTATAAAAAGCACCGGGTTCATAATGAGCAAAATGACATTCATAGCTGAATAACCCCATAAAAAGCCGGCGATTCAGATGGTTTTTCAGTTCGTCCATATACGTTAAAAACGTATTTTCTAACGCATGACCGCTGTCAAGCCAATGAATTTTATCGCTGCGTATTTCGGTGTTTTGCGTGTGCTCCGTTTGTCGACCAATGCCCGCGGCCGAAAAATCACTGCCTGAGAATAATGTCAATCGTTGTACTAATGCTTGTAAGGCAGGTTCGGTTTTATCTATGGTTTGAACACTTAAACCCGTGACTCGTAAATCTTGGGCGATACGATCAAATAGTTCGTCAGTTGTGTGCAAGAAGACCTCGGCTTGGGCTGTGCTGAATAATATTCAGGGGTTTTACCATATTGCGACTACGTACGCGACTTGAAAGTGTCAAAATAAGCAAAAATGAAGGTATTTACTGATCTAGGTCTGCCATTATATGTTGTGCCGCATTTTCAATGAGATCAAGCACAACTTCAAAGCCATCACCTTCACCATAGTATGGATCTGGGATTTCATCGTAGCGCGAATCACCATAACTTAGAAAAAGCTTTAATTTATGTTGATATTGTGCGGGACATATAGCGGATAGATCACTGAGGTTTGCTTTGTCCGCGGCCAATATCAAGTCAAAGTCAGCAAAGTCTTTTGAATTAATTTGGCGTGCACGCATATTACCAAAGTCATATCCTCTTCGCTCACCCGCAGCACGACTTCTTTTATCGGGTGGGTTGCCTTGATGGTAGGCAATGGTACCTGCTGAGTCGACAATAATATTAAGCTTGGTATTAAGTGCCAATTTCCGTAATACCGCTTCACCGGTAGGGGAGCGACAAATATTGCCCATACAAACGATGAGTATTTTAAAGGGGGTATGTTGCGTCATTTTATTATTTAATGGTGTATAGATTGAGTAAAAATACACGAAATCGTCTCGTTGGCGTAGTCTTTTTGAACGAAAGCGTCATTGAGTTATAGGTTTTTACATGATTATTCACGGACTGTTGAGTGGCTTTTTTGTGATACCAGAATCACAAAAGGATTAATCGGGCTAGGAGAAATAGCTTGGTATATAGGACTCGAATGGAGTCTTATCCGTGTTTAATTTGAATTGTATATTTTCCTTGGTAAAGGAACCAATATCGGTAAATTTAAGGGGGAATCATGCGCGATAATAGTAACCGTATTAAAATATCTAGTGTAGAAATGGCGACATAACAGGCCGTAGTTCGTCAACTTGATGCTTATAACAATCGAGATATCAAAGTATTTGCGGCACCTATCATGATGATGTTGAGATTCATGAATTTCCAGGAGGATGACGTTTTGAAGGGAAAAGTAAGTTGATTGAACATTGCGGGCCTAAGTTGACGCGTTTAAGACGTGTACATACTGTTTCGTTAACTCGCATTGTGAATAATATACTGGCTGACCATGAACTCGGGCAATCATGTAATGAAGACTCTGATGTTGTTGACCGTAGCTTCCATGTTATTGCCAGTTATAAGTAGTTGATTTTTTTATTAAGTATTTAATTTTATGTGGAAATAAGCGTGAGTGTGATGTCGTGGGGCTTTATTAACCCAGTGTTTTGAAGCCGTGTAATTATCAGCAATGACTTTCAGGGCTCTATTTTTTAAGTAGGCTTATTTACTGTTCTAGTTATTTAAGTTAAATGCGGTGAATTATCTATTTTAAATAAAAGCTAAACATATCTTAAATATCACGTTAACAATGGCAATGTATTATTATCGGGATTTTATAACACCATAAGGAAATCACATGAATAAATTAGCTTTCTTACTTGGTTTATCAACATTAAGCCTATCAATGACAGCAAGTGCAGCACACTGGTGTGAAGCATATATAGATGCAGTTGTACCAAGCGCATCAGGCATTACCGTAGTTGCAACAAGTAGTTATAATGGTAGATCGTTAGATATACTGACAAAAGATTATGATGATGGTAATTTTGGCGCTATGTATATGCGCTTATTAGATGCTAAAAAGGGTCGATATGTTGTACGGGTATATCCTGTAGAAGCGAAAGGCGAAGAAGATGGCGCATCTTGTACTGATGGTACACAAGACTATCTGAGAACAGTTGTTCGTCCGTTTTAGTTATAACTAGTTGAATAGAACCAAAACTGTTCATTTTAGATAATACAGTTTTGGTTCTTATGCTTGTTAGGATTTAATTTCTCACACTTTTTAATTATAATTTTTAATCTTATAAGTTTGGTGGTGGGTTTTAATTGATATCGCTATTAATGGCTTTATCACTAGTGAATTATAGTGACGACGTTATCATGTCATCGTTATTAAAATAATGAACATGATGATAAATCATGATTTTTATAAAAGTAAAGCCCACAGAGTATACTCGTGTAGGCTTTGCGATATTTATTACTGTAAAGATTTACCAGCGTATCTGAGTTTTGAATTTATAATGACTCGTGCGACCCAAATACTTCATATAGTATTCGCTCAGGAGCCACATTGAGTGCGAGCAACTGTTGTTTCATCGCAGCCATAAACGGTGTGGGTCCGCACAGGTAAAACTCACCAGATTCAATAGGTAATGACAGCTGCGCTAAATTTATTCGCCCTTGATGATGACCTTCGCCTTGTTCGTACCAAATGTCAGTACATAGTTCTGTGTGGCTGGCCGTTAGCATGTCAAGGCGTTTTGCAAAGCTATGTTCTGCTTGATTAATACAGGCATGGATAAAGTGTGTTTTGGGTAGTTGTGTTAAAGTTGCGATTGATTCAAGCATTGCCATCATTGGCGTAATGCCAACACCTGCACTGATCAGTACTTTGGGAGACATATTACTCTGAAGCATAAAATCTCCAGCTGGTGGGCTGAGCTCGACTTCATCGCCTGCTTTTAAGCTATGCATGTGGTTAGACACTAACCCTTGTTGCTTCACGCTGATCCGGTATCCATTAGGTTGCTTTTCACCTGATAAAGAGTACTGGCGTATTTGTACATTTTGGCATTCTACTGGTTTAACATGTACGGCAATGTACTGTCCAGGTTGAAAGTCGACAACGGCTTTGTTATCTGCACTGCGTAAGTAAAAACTTTTAACTTTGGCAGACTCTTGCACAATGCTATCAACAATAAATGTTCGAGTGTTGCGCCATCCGCCGAGTTTTTCCTCGGTGGTTTTATAAATTCCTTCTTCTTGTGTAATAAACACATCAGCCAACAAAGCGTAGGCTTCACGCCAAGCTTGTTCTATATCTGGGGTAAATTCATTAGGCGCGAGCTCTTTGAGAGTTTCAATTAGATGCAGCCCAACAATGTCATAATGATGCGGCAAAATATTTAAACTCGCATGTTTATGATTAATACGTTCAACGGCTGCTGCCAGTACCGGCAAGTTATCAATATGAGTTGCATACGCTGCGAGGGCGTTAAATAGCGCAAAATGTTGTTTACCACTTTGCTGGTTGCTCATGTTAAAGATATCTTTTAGCTCAGGGTTATGTGTAAACATCCGATCGTAAAAATGGGCGGTTACAGCGGTACCTGCTTGAGAGAGCAAAGGGATAGTACTTTTAACAAGTGCAATTGTGTTGCTTGATAGCATTAAATTCTCCAATGAATAAATTAACCACGACGTCCATCTACACGTTTTTGTGTTAAGACTTTAAAATAAGAAATACTGAATACAGCAAATGCAGCGCTCCATAATATTGCGCTGGCGATCCACGCTGGGTGTGGGCCGATAAGTTGGGGTAAGAAAGTACGGATCACTGCGCCTAGGGCCAATAAGGCAAAAGCGATGGACATAAATTTATTTGGCGTCAAAGCCCGTCCGGTATGGCCAAGTGACACGCGTGCAATCATCGCTAAAATAGTTAACCCGATTCCGCCTAATGTTATGAGGTGCAGCGCATCAGTGAATATGATTGTTGGTGTGAAAAAACTAACCCCACACAGCAGCAGTCCACATGCGGCGAAGAAATAACCCAGTTGTAATGACCATAAAAGAGGAACGTGGACGATGCCTTTGTGAAACCATAAAGCACTTCGCGTCAAATGTAATACAGAAGCTAAAACAATAAGGTAGCCAGGATTTATTGGTACGCTAAAGAGTTGGTTTACGGCAAATCCGCCGATCCCAAAAGTACTAATAATGAGTAGTAGTTTGTCAAGTAGAGGTGTACGTATTTGCTGCTCAAGTTTAAGTCCACGAGCAGTAAAAAATGGGATAACGCGCCCACCGACGACGCCAATCAGTAACATAAACCCCAACACGGCAAGTTGACTAAAAGTACGCGCAATCATGAATTCACCTTGCGCGCTGACAATCAGAAATAAAATATTAAATGTACACAAACCGCTTAATATTGCGATGAATGCGTAGTTATTCTTCGATTTTGCGCTGATCAGCATATGGCTTAGATATACAATTGAGTATAACCAAAAGGCCAATTGACCTAGGATCACCACAGGCAACAAATGCGGTGAAACAAAAAAAGTGATACGAGTTATACACCATATGAGTAGTAATGTTATGAGTCGAGGCCCAGACATACTGGGCACATTGGTCCATGTTTGTGCTGCAGTAAGTAAGAAACTCACGGCAATGGCACCAGCAAATGCAAAGATCATTTCATGGGCGTGCCAAAGACTGGCGGGGAGGCTGGTTTGCCACTGTAATTGCCCAGTCAGTAACAACGCCCAGAGTATAATGGCCAGTGCACCCCAGATACTGGCGAATAAGAAGAAAGCCCTAAATGGCATCATGAATAACGGCCATTGGGACACTTGATACCATTTGTATTGTTCTAGTACAGGCTCTGCTAGGTTGATTGGCCTCATTAACGTACCTCCATGCCGAGCTGATATTGGCACACACAGCGCAATACATAGCTAATTTTAAATAAGCCGGCTAATACAATATTGCTTATGTGGCTGGCAATTTGTGTTGTTAATGTAAAGTGCTCAGCAAGCGGGTAGCTCACGACAATACTTGCGATAAAGCAAAGTCCAAAGGTCAGCAATGCAGCATTGGAATAGTCTAAATGTTGTTGTGATATGAGCATGCGGTTCACCTGAGTTTATCAATGTTGTTTTAGTTATTGCACGCGCTGTGCCAATAAAAAACACGATATAATTCAGTGCATTAATGTTTTTTCGTTTGTAAATAGAGTCTAATTGACATATATTGTATAAGTCTTTAAATAACGAATGGGTCATATTGACATGGACCAAAGAAGCCTTTCACAATTACTCACGCTTAGCTCTTTGTTAACAAAGGCATTACCTAAAAAAACCGAGCAAAACTTAAATCAATTTTATAGTGCTGTAGTGCAAGCAATTAAAACGTGTGTGAGCGCTGATGCCGTTGCTTTACTATTGCATCAACAAGGTGCGTTAGTTCCTGCCGCAATAGATGGTTTGACGCGAGATACGTTTGGTCGACGCTTCAATATTGAAGATCACCCTCGACTGTTGGCAATATCCAGTAGCACAACCCCTATTATTTTTAATGAGCATAGTGAATTACCAGATCCATACGATGGTTTGTTGTTAGCGCAAGAAGGTGATATTCCAGTGCATGCCTGTATGGGGATCCCGTTGTATCACCAACATACACTACAAGGTGTTTTGACATTAGATAGCCTGACTCCAGGCATGTTTAAGCAATACCCCATGCCTTTTTTGCAGCATATTAACGATATTTTGGCGGAGCATTTGAATGTCGCTTTGTATCACGAGCAGTTATTACGTAAAGCCCAACATGGCGATGCGTTAGTGTCTGAATTAAACCAAGCAGCACACGATATGGTTGGCAATAGTACGCTGATGCAATCGTTGAAAAGTGATATTGAACTTGTGGCAAGTTCAGATTTTACGGTGTTGGTATTGGGCGAGACTGGTACAGGTAAAGAGCTGGTTGCGAGAAACATTCATGGTGCGTCACGTCGCTCAAACCAAGTTTTTGTACAAGTAAATTGTGCCTCACTACCAGAAAGTCTTGCTGAAAGTGAGTTTTTCGGGCACCGCAAAGGCGCTTTTACAGGCGCAGACAAACACCGAGATGGTAAATTTTTATTGGCAGATGGCGGAACTTTATTTTTAGATGAAATAGGGGAGCTCCCTTTGAACATTCAAAGTAAGCTATTACGCGTGTTGCAAAGTGGTGAAATTCAACCCGTGGGTGCCGATAACACGCAACATGTTGATGTTCGCATTGTCGCTGCGACCAATCGGGATCTTAAAACTGAAGTTCAAGCTGGGCGCTTTCGGGCTGACTTGTACCATAGGTTAAGTGTATATCCTTTGCAGGTGCCGCCGCTTCGAGCCAGACAAGATGATATTCCGTTATTGGCTGGTTTTTTTATAGAGCAGGTTCGAAAGAAGTTAGGCATTGGTCAATTGACCTTAAGTCACACATTAAGCCAGTCGTTAAGTGAGTATGATTGGCCCGGTAATATTCGCGAGCTTGAACATGTAATAAGCCGCAGCGCACTCAAAGCGAAGCAGGCGCAATGGCAACAAGATATTGTACGAATTGAGTTGATACATAGTGAGTTGAGCCAAAGTGAGCAGCAGGATAAACCCGTAAAAACCGCTGTTGTTGAGGTTGATTCGGCCCTGCCTTTTAAAGAAGCGGTCGATAATTTTCAAAAATCACACATTATTGCTGCACTCAAAGCGCATAAGCTTAATTGGGCTGCAACAGCTCGTGCGCTTCAGATGGACAGAGCCAATCTCGTTCGGTTAGCGAAACGGCTAGGGATAAAAATGACAAAGAATTTATAACTTATTGAATAATGATGATTAAAAACATTGATTATTGATATAAATACCGATGGTAAATATTACGAAAAAGGTATTAGTATTGCAACTCGAATTAGCAATGAAAATAAGTCTCAATAATGTTATAAGTTGTTTATTTTAAAAGAGTATATTAAAAAAATTATTAGTTTTAAATTATCTTGATTCGTACATATTTTGGACTAGGGTTAGAGGGCAAGTAACTTTTAACTTAGGGGGCCCTATGCAGGGTAACAAAAAAGTCCTTTTAGTATTGAATCAAATGTTGACGTTTGAACTTACTTCAATCAATCAATATTTTCTTCATGCACGTATGTATAAAAACTGGGGTCTCGAAGAACTGAACGAAAAAGCCTATAAAAAATCAATAAAAGACATGAAACAGGCTGATGAACTGATTGAGCGGATCTTGTTTTTAGAAGGGCTGCCTAATTTACAACATTTAGAAAAGCTACGCATTGGCGAACACACTGAAGAAATGCTGGCGTGTGATATGGCCTTTGAGTTAGAGCAGGTACCCGCCCTCAAAGATGCCATTGCTTTGTGCGAAGCTGAACAAGACTTTGTGAGTCGAGATATTTTGGAAGACTTACTAGAGTACGAAGAAGAGTACGTTGATTGGTTAGAAACACAGCAGTTCTTGATCAAAAATACCGGTATTGAAAACTATTTACAGTCGCAAATTGAGGAGTAACGTATGCAAGGCAGTACAAAGATTATTGATTTATTAAATAAGCAGCTGACCTTAGAGTTGACCTCAATGGATCAGTATTTAGCCCATTCAAAAATTTATGAAGATTGGGGGCTTGAAAAGCTAGGACAAAAGTTAGCCCATGAGTTTGATGAAGAGTTGGACCATGCTAAAGCGATTATTGAGCGCATTTTGTTTTTAGAGGGTAAACCAGACACTGCATCACGTGAGGCAATTCATGTTGGTGATAACGTGAAACAAATGCTCGAAAATGACCTCGCGGCTGAAATGACCGTGGCGGCAAGCTTAGTGAACATTATTACGGAGTGTGAAAAAGAGAAAGATTACGTAACACGGGAAATATTAGAGACCCTGTTAGATGATACTGAAACTGACCATATTTATTGGTTAGAGCAGCACTTAGGGCTGATTAAACTGATTGGTTTACCGAATTATATTCAAAGTCAAATGGAGGGTGGCCCCGCCACATAGGGGTTGCTTTTTAAGGCTGCGCTTGCAGCCTTATTTTTTGTGCGGATATGCTTAAAATTGACGCTAATTAACTACAGCACAGCAATACGTAGAGCTTAAATATACCGTGTTTAAGTAAACTAAAGTGGCTTGATAAATCATTCGTAGTAAATAATTTAAGAGCCTGAATTGCACACAGTAGCGAGAAGTACAGATTACGCTTAATATAGAAATACGACTATAAAGTGTTTTGGATAAAAGCGCATTTATTGCAACGTCTTCATTATAAAAAGTTTATTGTAAGGCATTGATTAAAATGCATTTGTTGCAAGCTGTTCATCAAATGCTTTGTATCTAAAATGATGCTTTACGCATAGATAATAAAGGCCGAGCAAGTGCCAAATAAAGACCTATTATTATGTTTTACCGGATTTTTAAGAAAGTGTTATTAAACCGCTAAAAGTAAACGCTTAAGCGCGGGCAACAGATAACTCATTCCTAACGATAATTAACCTCAGGTTTGGATAAGGGTTTTGGAATAGAAAATGTTTTGAAAACACACTTACGTACAATCCAATGATGTTATTTTGTTCAATATCAAGGCGCTTTTATGCAGTAATAGCGGGCTATTACAAATGAAAGCAACGCCGAGAGTGAGAAAAATAGCTTTATTGGGCAAATTCGCTTATCCAGAGCTGAGGTTAATTACACCCTAAATCTCGCGATGGTGGGCATTTTGCTGATTTTACACACTTTACGCAGGGGTAAGCCCCACCACCAATCTGAGGGGGTGTTCTTTTTCCAAAAGCACTGTTGAATGAATTAAGTGTTTGAGCGCTTTTTATGCAATTTTAGTCACCTGTTTTTATTGCCTTTGTTGTGTTACTTATCAGGAGCTTAAATTATGTCTGTTTTTGTATCGAGTGTATTGAACTCCATCAATTCTCCATCGGGTCATGTTAGTGGAATAACCGCTATTAATTCGAGAGGTATTGCTACTTTTAGGTATTACTGCGCGCACTTTGTTAGGCTCATATGTTGTTCATTGCATCGTAAAACTGTGTATGCGGCAGGTGTTATTTAGATACCGAATGCATTGCTATTATATTTTTTTTGGTTATTATAAAAACGAACGTTCGTACTTTTTTGGGGTTTGAGTGGGAAAAGGTAAGCAAACAAAACAGCAGATCTTGGCAACCGCGTTGAATGTGGCGACAGCGACTAGCCTAAATGATTTGACTATTGGGGGTTTGGCGACGATCACGGGGCTGTCAAAATCAGGCCTGTTTGGGCATTTTAACTCAAAGGAAAATTTGCAATTGGAGGTGTTGGAATATGCTCAGAGTATATTCACTGACGCCGTGATCCAGCCAACAGTAAACATGAACTCGGCAATGGAGAAACTTTTGACAACCGTTGAATGTTGGCTGAACTGGTACCGGTCGCAAGGGAGTAGCTGTATTTTTGTATCTACCTCAGTTGAATTTGATGACCAGCCGGGCGCTATTCAAGATTTAGTCAAAAAGCGTTTGCAACAATGGCTAGAGTACCTGACTCAATTGGCGCAAACCGCAGTGAATGAAGGGCAAATGAAAGGCGATTCACGGCAGTTTGTGTTTGAACTTTATTCATTATATCTCGGGTCTCAACATATGGTGTGGGTCGGATTTGAAGATGAACAACATACTCGATTTAAGTGTGCTTTGAGCGCGCTTATTCAACGGTATCAATAAGAGAGTGTTATGAGCAGTAAGATATATTTTTCAGACAAAAGTGACGCTAAAAGTGTGCGCTTTTACGCTATGCAAATACTGTCAAAGTCCATGCACAGTGTCATGCCGGGTACAGCACAAAAGTACGCTAAAAAGTTATTAATGACGCCGGTACGTCATAATGTCAAACAAACGGTACCTGTACGGTTTAAATCAGATGTGTTGGCGAGTAAGTTAGGCCCCATTCATGTTATTAGTGCCGGAGAAGGGCCTGTGGTGTTATTTACACATGGTTGGTCAGGCAGTGCGAGTCAATTTTATGCGTTGATGGATCATGTGGTTGCATTGGGCTTTAAAGTGGTGGCATTCGATCATTATGCCCATGGCCAAAGTGGTGGCGACCAAGCAAATCTTCCCAAGTTCATTTGTGCATTAAATGCGGTGTTGGAAATGATAGCTCAACCAGTTAAAGCGATTATTAGTCACTCTATGGGCGGTATTGCGGCACTTAATTCAGATTGGCAGATTGAGCAGCATATTTTGATTGCGCCCCCGTTTGACTTTTATGCAGGGTTTAGAGATAGGATCCTCTCTATCGGAATTGTTGAATCGTTATTCACTGATGTACTGGCGTCGATTGAAAACGAGCATGACATGAAGTTTAGTGATTTGTTGCCTGAACAACAGCTTATAAATCACAGTAAAATCACAATTATTCACGATATTGAAGACAAATTTGCACGTCATGATTTAGCCTATGAGCAAGCACAGCAACATGCGCATATTGATATATACTCAACACAGGGTTTAGGTCATGGGCGAATTTTGAATTCACAACAAGTTTGGAGGCATGTTGGTGAATGTTTAATGAGTCATATGAGTTAGGTACGCATTTTATTTGTTAACTGACTCCACAATCTCTGTTATTTACGCTATTTTTAAGTATTGAAAAGCAATGCTAAATACGGACTGTAAATGACAAAACTTGTAATGAGGCTAATAGGTTTAGCACTGTGTTTTAGTACTGCGTGTTTTGCCGCTAATGAAGATAAGATTTTAAAAATCTATCATGACTCAGATTATTCAAATCACCACGCTTCTGCGCAAGCGATGAAAATGGGCTTTATGACGGCATTGGCTCAAGTCAACAATACGGTACAAGGTTTCAAAATTGAGTTTGTAGAAAAAGATCATCGAGGTAACAGCAATCGCAGTTTGCTGCATATGCGTCAGTTTTTAAAAGATCCTCAGGCATTTATCATACTTGGGGGGTTACACTCTCCCCCTTATATTAAAAACCGTAATTATATTAATGAAAATGAAATTCTGCTGCTGGTACCGTGGGCAGCCGGTGGGCCCATTACGCGGTATCCAAGTGATAACAATTGGGTTTTTAGAGTATCAATTGATGACACTAAAGCCGGGCATAAAATAGCCAGTTATGCCGTTGATAGTTTGAATTGCAGCAATCCGCATATGTTGTTAGAAAGCACCCCTTGGGGCCAGTCGAATGAGAAAACGATCCGAGCAGCGTTAAAGAAAACGACAATTAAGCAAGCTGATGTAAACGTCACTTGGTTTAATTGGAATACACAGCTCAATCGCAGCAAAATAATATTAAGAGACATCATAAATTCAAAGGCTGACTGTATTTTGTTCGTTGGCAATGCAATAGAAGGAAAGTATTTTGTGAAGGCGATGGGAAGTCTACCCAATAACTTAAGACTACCCATCATCAGCCACTGGGGCATTACTGGGGGGAACTTCTACGCTTCCGTTAAGGATGAGTTACAAAAGAACCTAGCCCTTAATTTTATACAAAGTTGCTTTTCGCTAAAGCATCGACCACTAACAGAAGAGGGACGTCGTGCAATATTTGCTGGGCAAGCGCTGTTTCCTGATAAATTGGCGGATCCAGATAGACTCGCTGCACCAGCAGGCTTTGTTCATAGTTATGACATAGGTAAAATACTTATTGCAGCGCTGCAACAAACCCCGCTAACAGGGAATTTAACTCAAGACCGAAAACGACTAAAAGACTCACTTGAGAATGTGAAAAAGCCGGTAGTGGGTTTACTGAAAACTTACACAAGACCCTTCGGTGAATGGAGTACAACCAACCCAGATGCGCATGAAGCATTGGGACTTGAGGACATTTGTATGGCCAGTTTTGATGAGTTTGGTGGGATCAACGTACTACCTAACCACACTGAGTGATGAGAAATATGCGTAAAGAAATACAAGAAAAGCTCAGTCTTACGTCAGATAAAGCTTTTTATGCATTTTTAGGAGCAAGCTTATTTATATCCCTGATTGTTAGTATTTTATTGGTGGGAAGTCGTGCTGACGATACGGTACGATTACTACAACAGCAATCAAGTAAAGTTGAAGCCCAACTTGCTGCGAGCTATTTGAGACAGTTTTTAGAGACTCGACAACAGATTTTACAAGATTTGGCTCGTCATCCTATTTTAACAAATGGGGTGATGGGCAGTGAATTATCGAAAGCATCGGTCTCTGATTTTCTCGATGGATATAAAATATTAGGGCAGAAAGAACCAATACGGCTGGTCAATATTCTTGGAGACATAGTATATAGTAATGCGCCATTGAGACCAGCAATAGAGACGCAGAATGAGTGGTTAACGCGTATATTAGATGGTGAATTGAGTCATGCGATAGTGCTTAATAAGGTAAACCAAGATTACTTTTTTAAAGTGTTGGTACCCGTCCAATATAATGGCTTCACGGAAGGAGCATTATTGGTTGAATTTAAAACCAGCTTACATGAGTTATTGGCGGTTGCGTTAGATAGCCGCGCTCATGCTATTAGCATTGAAGGGCGATGGGTTTCGTTTACCAATGTAGACGCTGAGTATGAGTATGTTAGTACGGGTGTGCAAAAAATTGGCTCAACAGGCATAAAATTTGAGTACCTAACGCATGTCAATTTACTGGATGATAAAGTATGGGGTTTCATGCTTGATATTGGTTGGGCAATTGTCATTAGCTTAGTATTGTCATCGGGGTTGCTGCTGATTTTTGGTAAACAGTTGTTGTTAAATCCATTTAAGCAATTGGAGCTATCTCAACAAGCAACCATCGCCAGTGAAGAGCGGTACAAATTAGCTGTGCAAGGTAGTCACGATGGGCTGTGGGATTGGAATATTGTGACTGGTGAAGTGTATTACGCACCGCGTTATAGAGAGTTACTGGGCTATGAAGGAGATGACTTTGATGGCTTTCCAAATTTATTCTCAAGCTTAGAAACACATTTGCACCCGACAGATAAAGATCGAGTCATTGAGCAACTCAATAAACATATTGAACATGGTGACTCATACGATGTGGGTTATCAATTGCGTCATGCGACTGGCGAATATCGCTATTATCGTGCCAAAGGGATTGCACTGAGAGATGAAAATGGACGTGCAACTCGAATGGCCGGTTCGTTGACGGATATAACCGAGCAAAGGCTATTTCAAGAGGCTCTTAAAAAAGCCAAAGAGCATAATGATTTGTTAGCCCAGGCGATTGAGTCATGCAATGTTGGTATTTCAATATCGGACGCTAGAACGGATGATCACCCTCTGGTTTTTATTAATAGTGCTTTTACTCGAATTACAGGTTATGACAAACGAGTATTGGGAAGTAATTGTCGATTTTTACAAGGCAAAGAAACGCAAGAAGACACCATTGCTGAAATTAGAAAAACACTACGACAGCGTAAAAAACATCGTGTTGAAATATTAAATTATAAAGCGGATGGTACGCCTTTTTGGAACAATTTACAGATATCACCTGTGTTTGATGAAACGGATACGTTGACTGCGTTTGTTGGTATTCAACAAGACATCACTGAACGGATTGAATCTCAACAAGCGCTCATCGAAGCAAAAGCGATGGCTGAAAATGCCAGCATTGCTAAAAGCGAATTTTTAGCGTCTATGAGCCATGAAATAAGAACCCCTATGAATGGGGTGTTAGGCATGCTGAATTTATTACTCAACAGTAATTTAACTGATGAACAGCACCATAGAGCGCGGGTTGCTATGAGTAGTGCAAACTCTTTATTGACCCTGATTAATGATATTTTAGATTTTTCAAAGGTGGATGCAGGTAAGCTTGAATTAGAGTACTTGGACTTTGATTTACGTGGCATGCTCGGTGAGTTTGCGGAAGCTGCTGCAATTCAAGCACATGATAAGCAACTAGAACTTGTGCTAAATATGACCAGCATAAATGAATCGGTGGTTAAAGGAGATCCAGGTCGGCTAAGGCAAATATTGACTAATTTAGTAAGCAACGCCATTAAATTTACCAGTGAAGGTGAAGTGGTTATTGAATCGAGTTTGTCTGAAGCTGACAAGACGCATTGGCTATTCAATTGTGTCATTCGAGATACGGGGATTGGTATTTCGAACGTTCAGCAAAGTAAGTTGTTTAAATCGTTCTCGCAAGTGGATGCCTCGACGACTCGTAAATATGGTGGTACCGGGCTGGGGTTAGCGATTGTCAAAAAGCTATGTGAATTGATGCATGGCGATGTGGCGATTACCAGTGATGTCGGTCGAGGTAGCCAGTTTAGTTTTCATATCAAATTACAAAAAAGCGCAGGCTCATTGCAGGTAATTCCAAGCGTTGACACCACTAAGTTGCATTTACTTATTGTTGATGACAATGATACTAACCGTGAAGTGCTAAGAGGCCAGTTGGAACATTGGGGCGCACAAGTTTCAGAGGCGCCTTCGGGGGTGCAAGCTTTGGCGATATGTGAAGCGTATTATGCAGAGCACAATACGTGTTTTGACATTGCTTTTTTAGATATGCAAATGCCGAATATGGATGGCGCGCAACTAGGAAAGGCATTAGTTGCTAATACACGCTTTAAGAATATGAAGTTGGTTATGATGACCTCAATGGGTCATCAAGGTGATGCGCGGTTTTTTGCTGAATTGGGTTTTGCGGGGTATTTCCCTAAGCCAGCGACAACGTCAGATTTATTCGATGCTTTGGCCATTGTGGCTGAAAATGGTGAGGCATTGGCTAAGGCTGAACCTTTAGTCACTTCGCACTATATTAAAACGCTTAAGAATAAAGTGGGTCCTGACATTGAAAATGTACAATGGTGTCAATCGATTAGAATATTGTTAGCTGAAGATAATCAGGTGAATCAGATTGTCGCAACCAGCATGTTTAAAAAGCTTGGATTATTATTTATTGATGTTGCTGCAAATGGTAAAGAAGTGATCTCTTACTTAAAGCAGGCCCAACACTCAAAGCCTTACAATGTTATTTTTATGGATTGTCAGATGCCCGAAATGGATGGGTATGAAGCAACCAAAGCCATTAGGGCCGGAAAAGGCGGGGTGTTATACAAAGAGATCCCAATTATTGCGATGACGGCTAATGCTATGGTCGGAGACAGAAATAAGTGTTTGGAGGCGGGAATGGATGACTATGTTGCGAAGCCTATTGTGCCTGAAGTACTGTATGAAAAAATGCTCACATGGTTACCACACTCGCTAGAGAATGATAAGGAATAACGTTCTTTAGCAAGGTTTAGGTATGCTTTATTGCCACTTCATTGCTCAAGCATTGTGCATCAGGCGTTTAAATGATGCCATCATTTAGGTCTGATGCTTGGCTGCATAAGCAGAATAAAATAGAAGTCGGTGGTGATAGAGCATTATAGGTGAGTATGATTTTTTACTGCCGAGGCTATTTTAGGTAATGTTAGTATGGTGTCTTATATATTTTCGAGTCGAAGGTGATATACAATAATGTTTATCACAAAACGCAGGGCTAAGATAAAAGTATTAAAATAAGTTTTATATATAACATTGCAAAAATCTTGACGTGCTAAAAAGGTGGTTAAAATAGACTGCTTATAAAATTTTCTATATTGAATTTTGTAGCTTAATTATATGTTATATATTGCATCCAAATTTCTTGGGTATATTTTTGTTCTTTATAAAGGCACGATGGTAGACAGAGTTTTGAAATTAATATTGTTTTCTCTTTGCTTAATATTAAGCGTAATCTCATTAAAAGTGTTTTCAATAACGTCAGTCAACACAACAATTGTTAATAAAGAAAATGGTGTATGGCTTGTCACGTACGAAGCTGAGCAGCCTGTGCAACAACTTGTTTTTAAATCATCACCCAATCACTCAAGAGGAACGCGTTGGCGGGCGACAGAAAAAGAATATGGTATTGTTTATCATAACTCTAGGGAGTATATCCGGCGTTTGGATGGTCTGCCGTTTACAAAAGTCACGTTTTACTTAACTCCCTCATATGTTAGTTTGCCAAAAGAATATGCACCGTTTTCACCTTTTACAGACGGAGGCGTATTACTGCATTCAGGCCGTTTCTTCGTTTGTCCAGAGCTATGTAGTAACTACATCACACAGTGGCGTATCAAGTTGCAAGCCCCAGCAACACGTCATATTATTCTTAAAGGTGCGTTAAAGCGTCAAGAGGTTGTTTGGCAAAGTACCAATGACGGTGAAAAAATCTATGTGGGGCCCAATATAACTAATGAAAACAAGGACTTTATCACTGTTATAGATCCTGGTTTACCAACCAAAGCCCAGCAATATTTGGATAAGTATCTGCCCTTAATTATGACGCAGTATGCATCTCGCTTTGCTGCATTAGCAGAAAAACCTATGTTGTTTGCATCATACAGCAGTACTGATAACGGTACGTATGGGAACCAAGGAGGAGTGTTAGCTAACCAAGTATTTATGCATTGGTATGGGAAAATAGCACATCTAGGAATTAATGAGGTGGATACATTGTGGTTTTTCTCTCATGAAATTGCGCATTTATTTCAAGGTGCGGCCGCAGGTATTGTAGATCATGAACACGCGTGGATCCATGAGGGCATGGCCGAATTCATGGCCAGTATCACGTTAACTGAGTTATTACCGCATGAAAGAAGTACGATTGTAGATAGGGTGAGTAAAGCGCAGTCACGTTGCATCACTGACCTGAAAGGATATGCATTGGTAGACTCAGGGAATAGGAGAAAGTTTAACGTGTATTATACATGTGGCCTTTTAATTAATCAGGCAATTCATAATGAGGCCAATAAGTTAAACCCTGCAGTAACCGGCTTTACCATATGGCAAGCTTTTCAAGATAGCGTCAATAAAGGAAACGCTACTTCTAGTCGCACATTTCTTGCGGCCGTAAAGCCTTTTGTTTCCTCTGAGTTCTTTGCGCAATTGCAACGGATAATTTTACCCCAAAACACACGTGCAGCGACGGATATTGAGCAATTGATTAAGATGAGCCAGCAATAGAGCGGTATGTTATTACTGGCATAGGGCATGGATGTTTGATCACCATCGAGTGAAATGCATCACGGCGCTCAAATGGGAAGAAGCATCTTTAATTCGCAATAAGTGCAGCAGACATAAAGCCGTCAACTGCTTTTTCTTAATGAATGGTTGGTTGTCATTTTTGAGTACTGATAACCAATGTCCTATGATCCCCCTAAAGTTAAGTCTTGGAAGGTGTTGTGTGTCTTTGGGCGTAGTGGCAACTTCTGCACACTCATGCTCTTGATATGCGGTCCACGGGAATCTACAGACTTGCGGGTAAGCATAGTTTACCCATGTATGATAAAAAGCGTGGTTACGTACTTTCTCAACTGGCAATGCTAAAGCACTTTGAATGATTTTGTATGAATAGAAAGGGCAAAAATACTCGACTCGATATTGGTCTACGTTCTCAAAAATGGTTTCTAAATGGTGATGTTGCTCGTTCAGCAAGAGAAACAGCTGCACCGCCTTATCTAACCCTAGAGATTGGTACTGACCAATGGCCTGGCAGAGGTTATAGATGAGCGCTCGTTGAAGTTCATCTGCATGATTAATAACCGACTTAGGAAGATAACCTTGTTGTTGTTCTAAGAATTTATGTACCAGACACAATAAATCATTAGATTTAGCTGCTTGGTAGACTTCGTCGGTGTAGTTGGTTAAGCCAAGTGAGCTGTTGCCACCATGACCGACCCAGGCGAGGGTTGGCCTAGATACACCTCTGAGAAATTTAGGGTGACTATCGTTTAAATCACTTAAAATTGCTTCTAGAGAATTTAATTGGTGATATTCTGGGTTTACGGCAGTCAATACAATGTCATTTTCCTGAGTAAATTCAAATAACTGCTTTTTTATTTGGGCGGGTTTTCGTGTGAGATGAACGGCTTTGATTTTTTTACTTATTCGCGAAAGTTGCGTATTTAGCACTCTGCTATCAAGTCCATTTGATAGGGTGCTGAGTACAGTTGAATCTGTTTTACTTGCTTTAGCGACGACAGATTTAAAGGCTTGATCCAACTCTGTAACAGCATCACCTAAATCTAATTTTTGTTTGGCTAATGCCAGCCAGTCGAGGTAATTCTCACATGTGTGCCCACTTTTATCGAACACTAACAGCTCAGCGGGTGTAGCCCTGCGAACTTCGTTATACGGGGTGTGATCAAGTAAAGTGTACCCAAGCGTGGCTAATTCACATATTGCTGCGTAATTACGTGTTAATGTCACCCCTAATTCTTTAAATAAGTTAAGTTGTGTCGAAAACAATAGGCCAGTACCAATATGCATATAATAAAATGGGCGGATAGCGAGGGGGTCAGTTGCAAGTACCAACTTTTCGTGTTCGGTGTTGTATTGGGCGTAATTGAAAACCCCATCACTGCTAAGCAGCATTTCTGTTAACTTCTCAAAATTATCTGCAAGCGTTGTAAGGTCGTTGCTGCGGTCACTGGTAATAAGTGGGTGGCCGATAAGCGTTGCAACTTGCAAATCATTGTGCAACCACGCAGGCTGTTTGTAAGCGTCAAAGTCGTATTGGAGTATGACACCGCGATTGCAAGTAAAGCGATTTACATCACTACTCGGATATGATTCAAAATATCGTATTAACTTGTTTATTATCCATTTTTTGTCAGCATGATCCGTATCAAAAGAAAAATAACCTGCTAGAATTGCCATATTTGTTTGCTCTTAAATCAATTGAGATAAGATTGATGTAGCGAGAACTAAGCCAGAGCGTTTCGTCAATGCGTATGGGTATAGAAATTAAGGAGAATAATTGAACAGTTTGGCACGTGCTATCGGTCACTCTATACTTTTTTTTAATGGTTTGATGCTTATTTTACTCGGTGTCGAGCTACCTGTTATAGGAAAGTATATTGCAGTAGTTGTGTTGGTAGCTAATGGTATTTTTATGGTGCTGTTTTGGCTAGATAAACGCCGAGCCTGCAGGCAAGAGAAAAGGCTCAGCGAACTCAGTTTACTCCTTGTATCGTCTTTAGGGGCGCACTTTAGTATGTATGTTGCTCAAGATGTGTTTCACCATAAGTCTAAAAAGTGGCAATTTAACGTTAAGTTGCTTTGTGCACTGCTGTGTCAAACTGCCTTACTTGGGCTCATGTGCTATTGGTTATTGAGTGGGTTGGCGAGTGTACGTGTCGATGAGTGACCAGCGGGTGTCTTCCTTTTGGCCTCCTAAACCTAAAATCCAATAGTTATAGGCGTCATGCACTTTACCATTGGCTTTTTGAATATCGAGCCATGAATTAATATAGCTCAGCAGATCCAGATTACGTTTAGCAATAGCGAACCCAACAGGGTACTTGATGGAACCTTCTTGGGGGACAATTACACCGAATTCAGGGTAAAACATGCTCCATGCGAACCCGGCTTCAGCACTGATCACCAGTGCATCAAAATTATTAGGGTCCGTAAAGTATTGCTTTAAATTGTTCAGTTCAGAAAAGTGTATATTGGGGTATTGCTTTGTTACCTTATTTAAGATAGGGCCATATTCTACATGAGCAAACTGTACGCTAGAGAGGTTTGTTATATCGCTTTTATGTGCAAAGCGTTGTAATTGGTGATCTTTGGCGAGTAATGCTAATTGCAATTTTAGCACATGATCACTGAATCGAACCTTGGTTAAATCGACCACATTTATTTCTAATCCAGACATAGCAATATCAAAATAGCCTTTGTTAAGGTATTCACTTAATTGGTGTTTTTTAAAGGGGATAAACTCAACTTCAACTTGTAAATCATCAGCAAGCCGATGGGCCAAACTAATATCAAAGCCAACGAGTTCATTTTTTTGGTTAAAGTAGCTAAAAGGGACATTATCAACTAAGTAACCAACTCTAATTAAGTTTCGCTTTTGAATAATATCAATATTGGTGAGCGACAACTCTCCGGAATGATATGCTTTGGGTACGTGGTTTAATACATGTGCAGGGACTGTTTCTGCAATCACCATATTTGCAATGATGTCGTCAGCAGCTTTACTGTTGCCTGCTAAATGACTATTTAGTGTGTAGCTGGCGAACATGAATATGGGTAGGCACACGCTCAATAGTGCAAGGTAATATACCGAGCGTAATCGTTTTAAATGCAGTTGTTTTCGGCAATAGAAAACACTTAAAAATACAAAAGAAAATATATAAATGACCGTTGTAGGTGATACTACTTTGGCACTGAGTACCGACATAGATAAGTACAACTGATAGCTATCGGCTGGAATTTTCAAGCTATCAAGTAAAAACGGGATTGCGATATGCACATTGGCAAAGTAACTCAGCATCGCCGACAGGGTAACATTGGGAATATCAGAAATATCGACTGGACTCCCCGTTAACCATGCTGCGAACATGACGAACATCAATGTGGTGAGTTTACCGAGGCTAGGGAATGTGTAAGCAATAGGCACAAGTACCTCGGCAATGTGATCAGCTTGCTCATCAGCTTGATTGGTTTTTCGCAGGTGCTCTTTGATCCCTTCTGTGATAACCGGCAATACAATAAAGACGTTTCCGGTACTGAAAGCCGTTATCCATGCATTACGCATTACTAGAATAAGATCCCGGTATTTTATTGGTGTAAAAGCAGCCACTATCATCGGCATGAGTACAAGCATTAAATACAGTCCAAGGCATAATACCAAGACCCAATATACTTGCAGATTATTTAATTGTTCACCACTGAGCGTACCAGCCGTACTGGCGGTCATCGCAAAAATACCAATAGGGAAAATCGCAATGATCTTTTTTGAGATTACCGTTAGCCCTTGTCCAATGACTTCAAGAAAGTCAAGTACCGTTGTTTTACGTTTATTTGCTATTAATGAACTGCCTAAAGCAATACAGAAAATGACGATGGCAGGTACGTTACCTTGTGCTAAAGAGGCGAATGGATTGGCAGGGATATAATGTTCAGCAAAATCGATGGATGCCGCAGGGCTAATAAGAGCAGGCGAAAAAAATGTCCCAGCGTCATGTTGAGGTAGTGTTAAAGCAAAGCACCAAATAGCAACGAGACCAATGCACCACAAGCTTATCATTACGGTTGCGGCTTTGAGTAAAATACTTTTGACTTGCTCAGGACTAAACTTTCCTAGTCCGACTATCAGGCTTACGACAATATACGGGAATATAGTGATCTGCATCAGCTTAACGAAGCCATTACCTATGGGTTGTAAAAATGCAACGCGTTCACCAAAAATAAGGCCTGTAGCAACACCTAAGATCAGTGCCCACAGCATCCAATTACGACTTTTCAAAAAAGAAAAAAATGTATTCATTGTGTGCATCGCTCAATATTAGCTTCAATTAAGCATAATAGAAAAATAAAAGAGCGGGGATTATAGTGATCTAAACTGACTGGTGTCTGAACTGACTATGCTTAAATTTATTAATAGAAAAATGTGCAGTAATGGATGCTTTACTGTATGTAAAAGAGTAAAGCATAATTAATGAACGTTATTGCTTAATCGTGATAGGCTGGTTTTCAATACCTGCATAAAAAACCATAATTTCAGCAGTGTCAGTACCGGTATTTACCCCGTAGTGCCATGTGTCTATTACTTCAGTAATAGGATCACCGGCAGTCATTTTGAGCTTTTTCCCTTTTTTGGTTGTAACTAGCAACTCACCTTTGAGTAACACGCCGGCATTAATAACGGGGTGTTGATGCCAAGGCAATGTGACGCCTGGGGCGATCGCTATTTTTAAAATAGTAATTTCTGGTTGACCTTTTGGGTAAGCGGGGAGTGTATTACCGTTCCAGCTTTGCGTTGTTTTTACAATCGTTTCAACTGAGATTGGTGCGTGTTTTTCATCAGCGGTACTATAAAAAGATAGTAATACCATAAGGGGTGGTAGAAGATATTTCATTGTTCACCTATGGGTAATTAGAAAGGTGTTTGTCAGGGCAAACACACATAGTTACTGTGGGCCTATTGTAAGCAACAGAGTGAACTAGGCTCATTCTGCTGCTTATTATCTCGTTATTGCATCAATTTCGTTATGTACTTAACGGGTGCACTGCCAAAGCTTAAAAATGTTTCATGGAATGTTTTCAAGTCGAAGCTATTCCCCAATTTAACTTTTTGCGCCTCACGCAAATCGTAAATTTCTCGGTATCCGCTGTAGTAGCTTGTTAATTGTACTTGGCTAAGGGTTGCTCTGCGCCATTTACCTTTTGCTTCTGCTTGTTCTTGAAATGCCCCATTCATCAGCAAGTCTAGTCCGGCCTCTTTACTAAGTCCTTCGACATGAATAGCGTAATCTAAAATGGTGTTACAGATCACACGTAAATTCCACTTGTAATACATAAGCCACATTTCAGGCTCAAAGTTGCCGTAACCTTCTTCAAGCATCATACGTTCAGTGTATACGGCCCAACCTTCTATCATGGCACCATTACTAAATAGACTTTTAATTAATGAAGGAGATTTGTTCGCGTACACTAACTGAGTGTAGTGACCAGGGATTGCCTCGTGAATATTTAAAATTTGTAAAATCCAATGATTGTACTCACGAAGGTAAGAGCTTGCTTTTTCATCGTCCATGTCGCCAAGCGGCTCGACATTATAGAAGGTGTTGCCTTTGCTTTCGTATGGGCCTGGAGAGCTAATCGAGGCCATCGCGTAACCACGCATATATTTAGGTGTTTTACGGACAACGAGCGGTTTATCAGCATCAAGTGTGATTAAGTCTTTTTCTTTCACAAAAGCTTCAAGTGCAGGGATTTGAGTCGAAATCTCATCAACAAATTTGTGCTTGTCGACGTGTTTAACTGATAAGTGTTTAATTAATTTTGAGATGGCTTGAGTATCGTTCTCAGGCTGCGGTGTTGCAGGAAAATACTTCGGCCATAACTTGTTGGTAATGCTGATCATTTCAGAAGTCACTCTGTCTTTGTCTGCAAGGGCCTTTTGGTACATTTGTTTGGCCGTGTAGCCAGACTGTATATCGAACGCAAATTTTTGTTCGTAGAGTGATTCACCAATTCTAAATGAACGTGCGGAGTCCGTGGCAACTAGCTCCTTCTCCAACTTGGTTAGATAGTCTATATAACCATGAATGGCGGTTTTAGCGTCGGCAAAACGACCTTTGAATAGTGCTTTATCGGCACTGGATAAATTAGAACTGCTTAACATTTCTAGCAGTGAATCATTTAATACACTGAAAGCGCCTTGGTTTTGTTGTATTGCGAGCTGAGTATATTCAAGAGTTGGGTTTTCAATATTGTTTTGTGCTGCTTGATAATAGTCAGGCACAAACTTCAAACGATTAAGAACAAGGTTTAATTTTTCGTCAGTGCTTTTAAAACGGTTGTTAAGTAACAATGCAAAGCCACCAGACACGTTATAGTTTGATGGATTCCATTGCCAACTTTTAAATGTTTGGTTGTGCCAAAGGCTTTTCTGTAAGCGGTTTTTAATGAGGTAGTAATCTGTTTGTTGATTCGCACTCAGTGTGTTTATATCGAACTGCTGTAAAGCGTCAAGCTGTGCTTCATTAAATGTATTATTGCTTGCCCTAGTTTGTGCGTTGGGAATTGAAATAATATCATCATACTTGCCATAGCCAGCATAGCTTGAGGCTTCTGGATAGTGCTGCCAGTATGAATCTATAAGCGATGCTGCGAATTGTTCGAAACTTTGGTTAACCGAGGTTGTCGATTCGTTTTTGGTGTGGGTTGTTTGGTTGGCAGAGTTGCATGCAGTTAAACCTAACGCAACAACCAATGCTAAGCCGAGAGTCGTTTTTTTCATTATGGATCCGTTCTTAATTGTAATGTACGTATGGTATCAAGGATTACATGTCATCGCATGTCACTCTCTCAGCGTAACGAAGAAATACAACCTTTGTTTGAGGACGGTTTTACAGTGTTTAAAATATAGGTGAGCGTATGTATTTAGTCATGCTCGAGCAATACGGCCCCACTATTTGATGCTCCAAGAATGTCATCTGGATTATATAGCGGACAACTACTCATAGACAAACAACCACAACCAATGCATCCATCAACTCTGTCTCTCAACCTCTGCATATAGGCAATTTTTTCATCGAGTTGTACTTGCCACTGTTTTGACAGCTTTTCCCAGTCATGTTTATTGGGGGTTCGGCTATCAGGTAGAGTATTGAGCGTTTCTTTGATCTCTTCGAGAGTAACCCCCATTCTCTGTGCTGCTTTTATGACTGCGATACGCCTGAGAACATCAGGTTTGTAGCGTCTTTGATTGCCATTGTTGCGCCAGCTACGTATTAACCCCTTTGTTTCATAGAAATGCAGCGTTGATACTTTCACATCACTGCGTTTTGCGACATAGCCGACGGGTAAATTGGCTTCTTGTAGTTGCTGAGTACCCATAAAACTCCTGAATAAAACGCTTTACCTCAAGTCTACTTAAGGTTTTAACATGCTACTAAACATATAGCAAATAAGGACTGTAATGAAAACAATCGTGATATATTCTAGTGCAAATAGACATGGCAATACTGCGACAGTAAGTGAGAACTATGTGTCACAACATGAAGGGGCTGATTCGGTGTATTTAGATGAATTGGTTATTCATGATTATAGTTATGACCATAGGCATAAAGAGGATGATTTTCGCCGTATATTTTTACAAGTGTTACAATACGACCATGTGGTATTTTCATCTCCAGTATATTGGTATGCCGTTACCCCGAGAATGAAGGCATTTTTTGACCGAATTACAGAGTTTATGGATGATGACGCACTTAAAGCGTCATTAAGGCAATTAAGAGGCAAACGTTTTTCGATACTGACCAATTCAATTAGTAGCGCTGCCCCCGCGCCGATGTTAGAAATGATGATTAAAACATGTGAATATTTAGGTATGAAAGAACAGGCACATCAGCACTTTCAATTTCCGGTGTCGATTTAATAATGCGTACTTTAGTGTAATAAAATGCCATAATTTATGGCCTTTTTAAATTAACCTCAGGTTTGGATAAGGGTTTTGGAATAGAAG
>NZ_JAGJEE010000026.1:0-72415 GCF_018100885.1 Pseudoalteromonas sp. MMG013
CCAATGTCTGTGCCAATGCGGCCAAATTTGGGGCATCAAAAATCACTTGTACCGGTAATTCAACTGCAAAGCGCTGACGTATTTTTGCCATCAAACGAATACTCAATAATGAGTGACCCCCTAACGCATAAAAGTTTGCCGTGCTGCTAATACCTGTCGCTTCAATGCCTAATAACTCAGACCAAATCTCAACCAGCCCTAATTCAGTCTCTGTTTGCGGGGCAACATACTCTGTTTCTAAAGTCTGACTCTCGATCGCTGGTAAAGCCTTCCTATCTACCTTACCATTCGATGTAAGTGGCCATTCACTTACAACCACAATTAGACTCGGCACCATATGCTCTGGTACAGCACGACCCAGTGACGCTTTTATATCCGCTACAAAGGTACCCTTATCATCTTCTAGTCGCGTATCTGTTGGTTTGACATAGCCTATCAACTGCATTGACCCCGCTACCTCCTTGGCCAACACCAATGCAGAATCAACCAAAGGCGCATTCCCTAACTGATGCTCTATTTCTCCTAACTCTATACGTAGCCCACGGATCTTCACTTGATGGTCGATTCGACCTTGATATTCTATTTCACCATCTTCTCTAACGCGTGCTAAGTCACCTGTTTTATACAATCGCGGTGAACTATGTGGCAAACCCGCTTCTAAATAAGGGTTATCAATAAACCGCTCTGCGGTTAAGGTCGGCTGATTTAAATAACCTCGCGCCAATCCATCCCCTCCGATATGCAGCTCTCCTATCGCACCCTGTGGCACCACATTTAAATGCGGATCTAACACCATCAACTGAATATTATCTATGGCTTTTCCTATCGGAACACCACGACTAATGTCACCCGCACAATCCCAATAGCTCACATCTATCGCCGCTTCCGTCGGACCATATAAATTATGTAACTCAGCCGTCGGTAAGTTGTCTCTAAATGCCTTTACATGACCCTGTTGTAGCGCTTCACCACTACAAAAAACTTGTTTCACACTGCCACTATTTTTAAACTCGTTATGCTCTAAAATAACCCCTAACATCGAAGGCACAAAGTGCATTTTTGTGATCCCTTGAGATTGGATCAAATCACACAAATACTCTGGGTCTTTATGGCCATCGGGTTTAGCCACCACAAGCTGCCCACCATATGCCAATGTCCACACAAACTCCCACACCGACACATCAAAGCTGTAAGGGGTTTTTTGCAGCACTTTATCATCCGCAGTCATCCCATACTTATTGTGCATCCAGTGGATCCGATTAAACAATGCTTGGTGCTCTACCATCACACCTTTAGGCTGCCCTGTTGAACCTGATGTATAAATCACATAAGCCAAATTCCGCGATAACACCTCTGAGTTCTTGTCATTGTCCGCCGATACATGCTCAAAGAGTGTTTTATCATCTAATGCAACAAGCTCACCAGTAAAACCCCCTAGTTGCTGCGCGGTATCGCCTTGGGTTAATACCACGGATAATTCTGCATCCTCTAGCATGTAGTTCAAACGCGCCTGTGGGTAACTTGGGTCTAATGGCACATATGCGCCGCCGGCCTTCAAAATACCTAAAATTCCTATCACCATTTCCAGCGAGCGTTCCACACACAAGCCTACCAAACTGTCTGACCCAATAGCATGATGTTCCCGTAGGTAATGCGCCACTTTATTTGATTGCTCGTTCAACTGCTTATACGTCAGCATTTTATCTGCAAAGACCACCGCAACCTTATCTGGTTGCTGTTGGGCTTGCTGCTCAAATAAGGTATGAATACAGGCTGTTTTATCGTACGCCACTGATGTCTCATTTAATGTATGAGTCAAGTGGTAAACTTCCTCTTGCGCCAACATAGGTAAAGAATGAATGGCATACTCAGGCTGTGCTTGCAATGTGCTTAATGTAGATAACAGTGTACATAAATGCTGATTTAGCTGGGTAATATGGGCATGCGTAAACAAACTGGTATCATATTCCCATGTTAAGCCCAGCCCCATATCACTGAGACTCATATCAATGTCTAAATCATATTTAGCGCGAATAAAGTCACTCTGGTAGGTTTGTAACTCAACATGAGGCAATTGAAATGACTTTGTGCTGCTGTCATCGTGAATACCATAATCACTATTGGTGGTCATGACTATCTGGAATAAAGGGCCGTGTAATGAACTACGGGGGATATTTAAACGTTCGACAAGCTTCTCAAAAGGCACATCCTGATTTGATTGCGCATCTAAGTGTACTTGCCTGATATGCGACAAGTATGCGCTCAGCGTATCATGATTGGTATTTGCTCTGAGCACCAATGTATTGGCAAAAAACCCAATCAAAGGGTTTGTCTCTGACTGTAACCGGCTTGCAACTGGGGTACCAATAACAATATCAGAGCTGTTACTGTGCCGAGCCAACAATAATGAAAGCGCACCATGTAATAACATAAAAGGGGTCAATTGATGTGCTTTTGCTAGCGCTTGTAATTGGGTTGCAATATGCGCTGATAACTGCCCTTGCACAATCGCTACATTACGCTCTTTTTCATTTGAACGGGCTTTATCTAAAGGCAGAGTATGCTCTGCGGGTACATCCGCTAATTGTTGCTCCCAATAATTGAGCTGCTTTTCAAGTACTCCCCCTTCTAAATAGGTTCTTTGCCACTGTGCATAATCACTATATTGAATATCTAACGGGGCCAATCCACTTTCTAGGCCTTCGCTATAAGCATGGTAGAGGGTAAAAAACTCTTTTAGAAGTACTTCCATTGACCAACCATCGGAAGCGATGTGGTGCATATTCAGCAGTAGTACACCTGACTCTGGGGTCTGTTTGATATACCCGACACGAAGCATCACGTCTTGTTTTAAGTTAAATACCTGACGGGTCAATCGGGTCGCTTGTTCTGCTACTTCTGACGTTAACGTCTCACCTGTGAGATGGGTTAAATCTACCTGTGTAATCTTGAAATCAACATCAGACATCGCTCGAACGACCTGATATGTCTCTCCTTGCACTTCCCGATATACCGTGCGCAGTACTTCATGACGTTCAATGATGGTGCTAAACACTCGGGTTAATAAGGGGAGGTCCAACTCTCCCGACACCTCAAAAGCGATGGGCATATTATATTCTGTTGTGCCCTCTTGAAGGTTATCAATGAACCATAGTCGTTGCTGTGAATACGATAACGGGATGTTCACTTCGTGAGTGGGATGCTTAATTATCTTTTTATATCCGTTGGTATTTATATAATAAACAATGTGTTCTTTGTGCTGTTTTATCCGTTGGATCAGTGCGGGGTCTGGCTGCTCACTGTCAAAGCCTACCTTTAATTGATCATTATCAACTACTTCAAATGAGAATAGCGCCTCTGAACACTCCGCTATCAAGTCTTTAATATTTTCCACTGAAACTCTACCCTTAATATTTAAAATAGCCCTATTCTTAATGACGGTTACCCACACTGCGAACAAAACTTAATCGTGATATTACATCTATAATAATGTGTTGTGACGCTCATCCTATCCGTTGCGATATGTCGCAGCTGCCACGTAAATTCCAATAACTAAAAAAATAATGAGCATGCTTTTAAGTCTTCTCGGCTAAAGCTTAACTTGCTCATTTACCCTCTTTCAATTTCTCATACCCATAAATTAATGTGAACTGTTGTAATAACATCGACTAAACAAAGCTTCACAAAAGCAATAATGCCAAAATACGCACAACTGTTGCCTAGTTTCGATTTTTGTACGTTCTTATTCTATTCAATAAACAACAACCACTGTATAGGAACCTAGCATTTAACTGATATCTAATTGCATCAACTTATGACTCACCTTATGGCACTCTTATGGTCGCTTTAGTCGTGTTTGAATAAATTATAAATCACCGATATTTATATTTAACGCCCTTGACGACAATAAACATTGCTTTTTTACTTCTCAAAATATCATCAATTTTTGATAACAATCCTATTAGACATGATCCCCTTACGTACAACATCAAGATATAGTTTGGGTTAGCATGATTTTTTATCTGCTCTTCGCACCAATAGTGTTTACCCGATAAACCAATAGCAAAAGTCATCCATTGGACTAAGATTCTACACAATTGCGTAGGAAACAATATTGACATTAAAGCGAGTACTTCTTAGTTTACCGCTAATTTAATTTAAAAAGCAATACCCTTTTGAAGCTGATGTGAGGTGATATTACCAAGACGTGGGTTCATTTATAGCGTAAGCAGGCGATTTTTAAATATGGCCTGCTCCAATCATTCACGTTACGCTAACCGGATTACCTCTTGCCAGCCATGATTTTTCATCAACTTAGTTGCATGTAAATTGTGCTTTTTATCTATATAGTCAATATTGTGCTTTGCTGTTTCTTTTCTCACCATCTTTATAATGTGGATAGTGAATAGATTCGAAACTATCCATTAATTGGCACTTGCAACTATAACTCCTCAAGCACTGAAATACTCACCACATAGCGCTCTCAAAGGCAAAACACCAATGGAAAAGTATTTCATGGTCTCGAATAAAACTCCTTTCTCAGATGAAATTTTAGACCGCTATAATGTTAAAAATGAAAGGGGTTGAGATCCCAATTACAAACACAATTTAGAGGTCGCCAGATTGAAACGAACTCTATAAATCACACTTATAATTCTACGCAAGATCTATGCTAAATTAGGTGGAGTTACATTATCCTTAGTCTCTAGAATAACCTTATTTTTAATGGAGGTTACCTGTGTAATGTACTGCCATAACAGGTAACCTTTTGTGTAAAGCAAACTATGACATGTATGCCACTGTTATGATTAATTGCTTAAATAGCAGATAATACAACACTGTGAACAGCTCAGTTCACCGCTCACTTTACTCATGCTAAATAACCTCAGCTCTGGATAAGCGAATTTGCCCAATAAAGCTATTTTTCTCATTCTCGGCGTTACTTTCATTTGTAATAGCCTGCTATTACTGCATAAAAGCGCCTTGATATTGAACAAAATATCATCATTGGATTGTACGTAAGTTTGTTTTCAAAACATTTTCTATTCCAAAACCCTTATCTAAACCTGAGGTTAAATAAGACTTAATTTACAAATAATGTTGAGCTTACTTTTTTATTTTTCGCTTTCCACCAGCTCTCAACAATTAAAGTTCGTAAAAGCCATCGATCTTCACCATTAAATTTCGGCTCATAAGCATTACGGGAATGTACAACTCTGCGATTATCAAAAATGAGTAAGTCTCCCTCAGCCAAAGATAACGAGATGCAATTTTTAACAATCGACTCTTTGACAGCAGCCATTGCATCTTTAGACTCATTGCTACATGCCTCCATGTAGGCTGGATCGTAAATTATCTCAGGATCGGAGGTGCCATCCAACACTTGAACTTTACTGCTTTGCAATTCGCCATCATTAATAAACGTCAAATCTTCCCAAATTAAATAGTCAAATTTGCTCAGTTGCCGCTCGTCACTATCAGATAAATTAAGATGACGCGCAGGCATCAAGTACGTCTGTACCTTGTGATCTTCTCTTAAACAAAGCAACGACACATAATCTGCTTTCATCTCATGAAAACCATCTTCTACATGCCATTCAAGAAACACACTATTCGTCCCAACTTGTTTCTTAGAATCTTGTTTTATAGGAAAAACATCATCCACTAAACCACTGGTTATTTTATCTTTAAAGTTGTACAAGTAGCCTAGAGAGACCGATACAACCGATTGTAACAACGCAGCAAAATCACGTTCTCGGCTAATTACATCATGTTTTTTAGGTGGGGTAGGACACAGACCAGCTTGTAGAGGCAAGTTTTTTAACAGCAAATAGCTATTCGTATTACCTTTGAACTTAAACTCCAGTAATTTCTTTTTAATTCTCTCTGGAAATTTAGTCCATGTCTCTAAATAGCTATACATAATCTCTGCACCATCGTCTGATTCAACAGACTGATGTTCACCAATAATCTTTTCTATTTTCTTTTTTTCAAGCTCTGATAAAACCAAAACGACACTGGTGCTTAACGTGTCACTGTCGCTCATATTAATTATAGAGCTACACTCTTTTCTCAATTCCATATTTCCCTCCTAAGACAAATACATGTCCCGTTAAAAGTTGTCTGTGCCTGAAATCAAATAGCGCATGCTACACATCTACCAACAACCGCAAAGCCTCGTTGGCTTTTTCTTTGGTAGCCTAAAACCGTATTGCTCAATCAAAGCAATACGGTTAAAGACAATATTTTTTAACCTGCGATTAGAGGCACCTATACATTATTTTTATATCACTATTGAATTCTTGCTTTCAGACACCGTTGGTACGACTGCGGGTTCGGTTAACGCTTGCAATTCAATAACCTTCTCAGCAATATGCTGAATTGTCGGGTTACCAAATACGTCTTTAATAGACACACTCACACCATATTCACTATCAATAGAGGCGATTAATCGACTAATTAACAAAGAATGGCCCCCCAACTCGAAAAAGTTTGCTGTGATACTGATCGTAGTGGCGTCTAGGTTAAGTAATTGTGCCCAAATATCGGCTAAATTACGTTCCATATCCGTTGTGGGTGCACTATATTCATCCTGCGACAAATCTGGATCTGGGAGTGCTTTCTTATCTATTTTTCCATTTGACGTCAGTGGCCAAGTATCCACCACAATAATCGCACCAGGCACCATGTAATCTGGCAAGTTGGCTTTTAGTGATGCTTTAGTACGTGTAACAATATCTAACTGAGTGCTGTGTTCAAATTCACCATCTAGTTTAATATACCCTACCAGCTGTTTACCCGTTGATGACTCTTTGGCCATCACCAGTGCAGTATCAATATCAGTCAATCCGATTAACTGTGACTCCACCTCACCCAACTCTATTCTAAAACCCCGAATTTTAACTTGGTCATCTGCACGGCCAATAAACTCTAAATTACCATCAGGCAAATAACGGACGAGATCTCCCGTGCAATATAAGACATTTCCAGTGAGATCTTGGCTCTGATTTTGTACGAACTTTTCATTCGTCAGTGCCGTGTTATTATAATACCCCATCGCTAACCCATCACCTGCCACATACAGCGTCCCAGAGACACCTTGCGGTGCTAACTGCAAATTATCATCTAATACATAAAGTGACGTATTTGGAAACGGTGTACCCAATGGCATTGAGTGCATGTTAGTTTGCGCCATATCCTGATAATTCGCTTTATAGTAACTCGTATCGATGACGGTTTCCGTTTGTCCATATAAATTGTAAACGTTTGTTTTTTCATCAATGACTTGCGTGAGTAATGCTAAATCTTCTTTTTTCCATGCTTCACACCCAATCGATATATGCTGAAAGCTCGTTAATCGGGTTTTATTCTCCAATAAGTGACTAGTCAGCACTCTAATAACACTTGGCACAAAATCACCGTAGCTCACTTGGTGATGCTCTATCAGTCCATGAAGATCACTCGGAGATATCAGCGTTTGGTACGAACAAATAACCAGCTTGCCACCATTACTACATAGCGCCTTAACAATATCGCCCAACAAAATATCGACCGATAAACCAGCCATTTGTAACACTGTGAGCGGCTTCTTATCAATTTCGAATATCTCATCCCACCCTACTTTCCGCGCAATTAAGGCTTTATGCTGAACCATAATCCCTTTTGGTTTACCAGTTGTTCCTGACGTGTAAATTACGTACACCAAGTTTTCAGACGTTAAGCTTATTGATGCCTTATCAATGTTATCAATTGAATACTCGGTAAAAATAGACTCGCCATCGACCTCCTGATCCAGTATCAGCAGCTTACCCTCAACGCTAGACAATTTATCTGTCAAATGAGCCTGAGTTAGTACAACCTCCGGTGTTGTATCCTCTAGAATATCATTGAGTCGCGACTGGGGGTGTGTAGGATCAAGTGGCACATAAGCCCCCCCAGCTTTTAAAATACCCAGTATACTTATCACCATTTCCAATGAGCGCTCCACACATAACCCCACCAATGTATCAGGCTTTACACCATGATTTATCTGTAAGAAGTGAGCAATTTGGTTGGCTTTTTCATTGAGTTGTTTATAAGTGAGTGATTCATTCTCAAAGGTCAGTGCAACGCCCTCTGGGGTTTTTGCGACTTGCTCTTCAAATAACTCATGAATACACTGTTCATTAGGGTACTCTAATTGCGTACTATTGAGCGTATGGACAAGATGATGAACTTCTTCTTGAGGTAAAATTGGCACAGTATGAGGTGCTTGCTCTGCCTGAACGTCCATATGGCTGAGATTATTTAACAATTCACACAAATGCGTGTTCAACTGAGCTATGTGAGACTCTGAGAACAAGCTCACATCGTAGATCCAATTTAAGCTCACACCTTGCTCATTAATACTCACATTCAGCTCTAAATCGAACTTAGACTGAATAAGGTCTGATTGATGCGCCTGTAATTCGACATTTGGTAATTGAAAACACTGGGCATTGCTATCACTATTAACACCAAAATCACTGTTCGTCGTGAGCATGATTTGAAATAGCGGACTGTGTTCTGTGCTTCTTGGTACCTTTAAGCGCTCTACCAATTGTTCAAATGGCACATCCTGATTTGACTGAGCATCCAAATTCACCAATCGAATATGTTCGAAAAAACGAGAGAGCGTCTCATGATGCGTGTTAGTGCGCAGCACAAGTGTATTAACAAATAAGCCGATCATCGGCTCTAGCTCAGCTTGAAGGCGATTTGCTATTGGTGTACCAATCACAATATCAGCGCTATTACTGTGTCTGGCCAATAGCAATGACAAGGCGCTATGCACAAGCATGAAAGGTGTTAAATTATGATTTTTAGCCAATTCTAACAAACCTTGCGCAAGGTTACTTGAAAGCTCATGTGTAACAATGGCACCGATATGTTGCTTTGTTTTGGGTCGCGGATAATCACACGGTAATGAGTGTATCATTGGCGCGTCATGAAGTTGCTTTTCCCAATAATTTAACTGTTTATCTAACACCTCCCCCTCTAAATATTCTTTTTGCCAATAAGTATAATCTGCGTACTGAATATCCAGTGGTGGTAATGGGTTTTCCTGCCCTTCACTATACACATGATATAAGGTAAGAAATTCTTTGATCAATACTTCCGTAGACCATCCATCCGATGCAATATGATGCATATTGAACAATAGTACACCTGAATCAGATGCTTTTTTCACATAGCTGACGCGCAACATTAAATCTTCTTTTAGATTAAATGGCTGGTCCATATCATGACTTATCATGGCGTTCACTGCGACAGTAAGCGCGTCATCGCTCAAATGAGTGCAGTCTTCTACTTTAATCTCAAAATCAATGTCAGATACATCACGAATATATTGATGTGCACGTCCGGCTTCAGCAACGTACACAGTACGTAGCACTTCATGACGTTCTAAAATGGTGGTAAATACACGCGACAATATCGATAGATCCAGCTGACCTTTTACTTCAAAAGCGACCGGCATATTGTACTCTGCCGATCCCCCTTGCAAGCTATCTATGAACCAAAGTCTTTGTTGTGCATAGGACGTGATTATTGAATCTCCAACTTGTGCCGGCCTTGCTTTTAACTGCGGTGCGCCCGACGTGGCGTATTCTTCTAACAATTCAACAATGTCACTTTTCATGGCCACTATTTGTGCTTTAATCGTATTATCCATCGCGCCGGGAGGCGCTTTAAAAGCTAACTTACCTTTTTCTAAATAAAGTATAATGCCCTTACTATTGGCCTCTTTCAATAAATCTACAACATTCATAATAATCCTCCCTCCATCTCACTTACTTCGCTATCGTGTGTTGCATTTAGTAAGATCATTGGTTCTAAATACGCTGCCAATTCGGCAATTGTTTTATTTTGAAATAACACTCGGACGCTAATATTGACCTCAAATTGCTCTTGGATACGATTAAGTACTTTCATCGCCAACAATGAGTGCCCCCCAATGTTGAAAAAGTCATGAGATGTCCCTATCGTCATCGACGTATCCAATAGCTCTTGCCAAATAGCAACCAACTTAGTTTCCACATCCGTTGATGGCATCACATAATCCGCACTTGTGTAATTTAAAGCCAATGTCACCAACGCTTTCGAATCCAGCTTACCATTTGATAAATAGCTAAACTCTTCTAGTTCGATCAATTGGGTTGGTACCATATATTCAGGTAACGCGCCTTTCAATTTCAGGATGATCTCTTGCTCAGACACCTTGGCACCAATGTAAAACAGAGACAAACTATTACCGACCACCTTACATTGTGCTTGTTCCGACAAACCATTATTGATGACAAACATGGATACTTCCTCAGGTTCAATCCTAAATCCATTCAGTTTCACCTGATCATCAAGTCGCTCCAGATACATTAAGTTACCATCGGCTAAAATTTGTACATGATCACCGGTTTTATAGAACTTGGTAGACGCTAAATCACAGTACTCAAGCGCAGCAGCAGTGAGTTCATCTTGTCCATAATAGCCAGAAAATACCGAGTCTCCACTAATTTGTAGCTCACCCGATTCACCAATCTCTGCAACCTGGCCACCTTCCGTTATTACTCGGCAGCTCAGGTTATTAATTGGATACCCAATTGGCACAAAGTCAGTCTGTAAACGCTCATCAAAGCGCCAAAAGAGTGCATCAATACAGCACTCTGAAGGCCCATATAAATTTACAACGTCACAATTGAATGCATTCTTTGCATTGAATGCTGTTATGGTTCTTAACGCTTCCCCCCCACAGAAAATAGTGTCTAAGTGATATGTCTGTGATTCAGAGTTTGATTCTATTAACAAGTCTAATAATGAAGGCACAATCTGCATGCGCGTAATATGCTGTTCAGTCAAAGTCTGTTTAAATAATGCCTGATCATAATTGATTGCCTGTGGCGCTATTACCATGGTTGCACCAACCATTAGCGGACTCCAAAACTCCCAAATAGAGGCATCAAAGCTTGCTGACGTTCTTTGTAAAAAGCGGTCTTGAGAGTTAAACTTGAACTCTTCGTTTATCCAAGTCATATGGTTAAGTAGCGCTTTGTGGCTAATGCTAACCCCTTTCGCTTTACCCGTCGAACCAGATGTAAATAAAATATAAGCTAAGTCATCTGGTGCAATCTTAATCGCAGGCGCTGTAGTATCATATTCATGCAAATCCAACTCAGCATAATTAATCGAGTGACACCCCTCAACCATCACATCCCCTTGACAAATCAGAGAGCTGGCCTGTGCATCTTGTATCATAGCGCTGATACGCTGTGCAGGAAGATCAATGTCAACCGGGACATAGGCGGCCCCTGTTTTCATAATGCCCAGCATCGCAATAACAAATTCAATAGAGCGCGTAAGGCATAGCGCAATGACATCACCATGACCTATACCTGCGGCGATCAAACAGTTCGCCAATCGATTTGCATCGTCATTAATGTCAGCAAACGTATGCTTTTTGCCATCAATTTGTATTACAGAACCACCCTTTGTGTCTGCAATGTTGGTAAACTGATCCAATACTGAATGACAACTCGCTGCGACGGTGTCACCCCGGCCTTGATAAGCATGCTGCTCCTGAGTACGTACCTCACCAATGTGCTTTATTAAATCAGCTTTACAACTTGCTACAAAATATGCCATTGCCTGTTCATCCATATAACCTGTGTCATATGTAAACTGTAATCGGCTATTTTTCCCCTGATTAATAAAGATAAATTGTATTTTTAACGCTTCCGATAGACTAATAATTTGTTCAACATCACAGTGCGACGCTGACGATCTTTCAATACTATCAAAAATGAAACTAAACCCTGAAGTTTCATGGTCGTGACTTTTAATAAAGCATTCACCATAATCAACGCCCTGCTCACTTAATGCTTGCTCCTGTTTAATTGCGGTATCAAACACTCCATCCATGTCAGGAAATAAAGGCACTGTTCGACTTAACGGTCCGATAGCATCGGCAAGATCACAGTCTGCACGACTATCAAATACTCTTGATAGCACCGCGTCTGATGAGTATCTTTTTAGTGTGTGCCTCAAACTAGCACAAATCACTTCTGCAATACTCACTTGATGTGTAAATGCATAACTCGCAATGGGATCATACAGGTCATCTAGCGCCATCGTAGCAAACGCATACACACTTTCTGTCGCCTGAACATAACGTTGTAACGACAGCTTTTGCTCTAACGCTCGCTCACTTTTATCTCGAGACCAAAATTTACGGGCATCTAATAATTCTTCATCTAGTAGGAAATCACCTAACCAAGGTGCCAAATCTTCATATTGAATGACCTCGTCATGTAATCGCCCTTGTGCATCCTGAAGGCGGCCGTTACCTGCATCAATTAAAGATTCAGCCAAATAATTCAGTGAGAAAACATCAGTGTTCAACCCCATAACTTCAAGGTGAAACCAACATGAATCGACCATTTCTGCCACGACAACTCGTATCCACGGTACAGTTACACTGCTAATTGACGGTGTTTTTGACTCTTTTTTCTTTTGCTCAGTGACCTCATCTTCATTCAGACCGTGCCAATTCACAGTAGAAAAATGAATTGGTATATCGGTGGCAACGTGCTGCCATAACGCCCCCAATTCATCGGTTTCATAATGTGTGCGGAGGATGTCGAAACACCCGACCAACTGATGTAAGTACGCTTCAATACTCTGAGCATTTAGCATACCAGGGTAGACAGCACTAATAGCGGCAGTATTTAATTGTTCTTTATTCGTATTCTTTAGCTGATTCCAATGCGCTCGTTGGATCGGAGACGCCAGCACTTTATTATTCATTGATTATTCCTTGTTTTTCCGGTTGATGAACAACCAAAAAATATTCATGTGTGTTTATCTAATTATCAACAAAGAACTCACGACACTTGTAAAAGCATCAATTTAATTTTAGGGAAAGTGATATTTATTGTAAAAATAAGCCTAGCTATATTTAACTTTAATATTATTAAATAATAAATTTATAAGAAGCTAGCTCTCTCTTAGTAACATCTTTGTTGCTCTAATTTATCTTCCTACAAAAAGCCCATTTCCATTTCTTCTTGCTGGGCATTGTCTGGTTCAGGAGCATAAGCACCTGTATCCGCAAGATGCTGCATTTCTTGGGCAATTTCACTTAATACAATATTGATATTATCTAGCTTTTCTTGATTTTTTCGTAATTCAACTTGCTCACCGACAATGCTAAAATCAAGATACTTTTTAAAAGAAGTAAAATCCTTGTATTGTGCATAACAACCTGCAAATAAACCTTCCCACCCAGCAAAAGGAGGTGGATATCTGAATTTATCATGCTCTTTAAAACCAAATTTAGGATTAGTAATAATTACTTTAACCGCAATGCCTATTCGTTCAAATTGAGATGGTCCTGACGAATGAAATTGATTGGCCCTGAAAATATAAGCATCACCCAATGAAGGTTTAACAACACAACTTGTTTTCATGTCACTTTTAGATAGTGTAGAGATTTTTCCTTTTGCATCATAATATAAAAAGCTTTCGTTTAAAGTACGCATGTCCAACGACGTAAACTCTTGAGCAACACTTAAGTAATCTGGCGATTGTGTTTCTCCATCAATTAAAAAGTTACTTTTCGGAAATGAATCTTCATCGTACAAACTCGGTACATCTTCCGCGGTCATTACTTCAAATAAAGGCTTTTCATCTAATTTTTCTAAGGCTTTTTGACGATACAATGGTATCCATAAGTTATAACAAGGCCCCATCCATTGATCAATTGAATCAATATGCCATTGGTACTTGTTCTCTTTGTTTAACTCTGAAACCGGTCTAACCGCTGAATTTTCTAAGTTTACTGGTGCAACAAAATCATTTACATAAGCAATATCACTGCGACTTAAACCAGGATGAAGATCCTTTAAACCATCGATCACAATATCCAAAAACTCATCAGAATTCGACTCAATAAACTTCCTATTTACATAGTGGAGTTGATCATAAAAACAGTCTTTTTTTTCAATACCTGTAATTGTAGAGTGTACTAGTCCCAGTAAAAGCCTATTAGGAATAGGTTTATCTAATTTCAACATAAATGCTGCACCTTTAAATACCGTAAGTTTAAATCAATAATTACATAATAAAAAATTGAGAAGTGAAAATCACTCCTCAAACAAATCCGTAATACAAATTAGAAAACAACACTAACAAACTAAGACAAGTGGGATTATCTTTCTTGAAAGTATATTCATCGCATTTATTTTATATTATTGTACATAATCAATTATTAAATATATTTCAATTAAAAACTCAAGTCAATTAATACTTATTAGAATATAAATCAATGAGAAAAACTTAAGTTTCAATAAAAAATGCGTCAACCTCTCATGCGTGAGATATTAACGCATCATCACTGTTATCCCATCGCAACCAACACTTTACGGTCCCCTTTAAACGGTTTCCTGCCGTGTGCGACCAGCCAGTTATCAAGTAGTAGTACGTCTCCTGCAACCCAGTCAAATTTAACTTCTTCTTTGAGATATGCCAGACGGATCGCTTCCACTGTATCATCATCAATTGCACTCCCATCACCATAACTCGTAGAATATGGAAATTCAGCAAGCGATAAATCTTCTTCCATTCTCGCTTTAACATCTGGGCACAACGTATTTGTATGCCAAAACGAAATATGATTAAACCAAACATTTTCACCGCTTACAGGGTGAGCATGCACGGCCTTTCTCACTTGTTCGGTTACCACTTTACCTGCTGCTAATTGAGTGACTTTAAGATCTACTTTTTCTCCATAGGCCTTAATCTCTTCAATGTCATCCATCCCGAATGCTTTCTCAACGCTTGGGCCATATCCATTGCCATAGTTTCTGCGTAACAACCAGCCATCGCGTTTTTCGAATTCGGATGCAATCTCACTACCAATGCGATTAAGTACTTTACGAACATCAACTAACTGGGTTTGCCCCCCTTCATCAGGGGCATCTAAGCAACAAAATGCTAATTTGTTAGGTGGTTCAGTAACATATGACAGCTCATTGTGTAAGGAGATTTCTTGGTCTGCTGGGAATTCTGTTGCCGTATACACACCTTTAGCGAGCTTAGTTCTCGGTGTTGCCCCCTCCACATACTTTGCTGTCTCTTTAATACCTTGGGCAACAAATGCCTGAAAGTCTGCTTCACTATGAATATTAAAACCTCTGAACAGTACAGCACCAAAGTCAGCTAAATCCTTTAATACCTGCTGCTCATTCTGATTGTACCATGTTGGTAAATCAACGTTAGGTACATGACATTTATATACGATTGGCAAGGTCGGCGACTCATCTAAAAAGACCCTAGAAACCACCGAACTCTTTGATGTTTTCGTTTCCGAGCTTTTGTTTCGCCACTTGTTAAAACTCATGCTACGTTTCCTTCAATTGGGAATTGTTTTTTATTTTTCACAGGCTTAAATTTACGCTTAGCCGAACGTAACTTACTACGAGCATGTTGATCTAGCTGTGCTTTAACCATAGTTAACGTTAAACTTGACTGCTCACCCAATATCAACAGCTCAATCACTTTTTCTAATTTTGTAAGCTCTGTTTGATTAAATGTACTGCCGTTTAACGACCAAACACCACTCACTAATTGCGAATTTATATTCGTAATTAACAAACTGACTGGACATTTATTTACTGTCAAACCGCCGTGTGACTCTTTTATTAAGTTGTTCAAATTGAAATCTAATCGGTAGTCAAATATGTTTTTCAATGTCACTCGATGAAATTTATTATATTCCTGAGTTATCCATTTTTGATCTACAAAACCATTTTCCAAATCATGATGTAACTTATTCAATGTTTCAATCATATTAGTTTGCACAGTGCCACTGTTATCAAACTGATTAAAAATAAAACCAGACGATGAACCAGCTATCGGTAAGCCAGAAACAGTGCTTAACACACATGTACTTTCTAAATGAATTGCTAAGGCCATATTAAAAATAACTGAAAAAGCTGAGGCCATAGAAACATTATACTGACATGCTAATGTCTCTAATGCAATAGATACTTGTTTGTCTAATAAAAGATCACGCGTGAGCATTCCCTCTCCAACATGCTGACTTTTGCTCATAATATGTTCGGGAGTTGGAAAACTTTTAATCTCTTTTTGCCAAAAAGCAGATTGCTCACTCAGTCTCTTTTTATCAATTTTTCCATTGCTAAGCAATGGCATACGATCGACAACAACACAATTTTTAGGCAGTAAGTAAGTAGGCGATGCATCTTTAACCAATTTTTCGAGTCGACTAAGTTGCCCTTGTATATCGTCATTATTATTAATGAAACTTGCATACACAATATCTTCATACACAACAACTTGACGGACCGCTTTGTTTGATGACACTGCCGCTTCTAACTCTAGACTTTCACGAGTCACACTGTGGTCTTTATAATCAATAATCGATAATGTGCCATTGTTCAGCTGTCTAACCTGTAATTCACTATCATACCAGCCTTTACCTGATACGCCTGAAGTATAAAGATGCCCAACAGCGCCCTGTGGTACAGGTGCTGCATTTTTGTATAGAACTTTAGTCTGATCATTGTCGCAAATATGGCCTAAATTTATGGGCTCTCCAGTAACGACTTGTCCAGCACTAATGTAAGTCACCATGTCAACATTGAGTACCGTATTTACGGGGTAAAGTGCGCTCCACTGCCACACTAAGTTTTGGCACCCATGCTCAGCTACCACAGATACCTGTTCAAGACTATAATCATTGCGGCAGGGCAACTCAGCCAATAGCGAGGGTGTTAACGTCACATGGCTGATTTCTTTAGAGATTAATACATCTCTCAATGCATATTGATTATCATGTAGCACTAATTTGGCACCTGCCGTTAAACCACTGAGCCACTCTGTTACACACAGACTTGAAGAAGTGGGTAAAATCAGCAAAGAAGACTCACCAGTCAGGGCCATACTTTTTTGTTGTCTCAATATTTGCGCACATACCGAGCCATGGCTAACCTGAGTACCATTACCACAGCCACTTTCAATGGCAGGATCCCCCTCACTCAAAATCACTTCACTAAAGTCTAAATCATCGTCGTCATATTCAACATAAAGAGACTCATCTATAATTAAACTCGTTTTATTGCATGCCTTAGCAAGCTTATTTGCATGAATCAACATGTTACCAGAGCGTAAACACTCATACTGCTCTGACAGTGTTTCATACTGTTTTAGTTCATGATAAGCATACACCCCACCCGCTTTTAACACAGCTAACAATACCACATAGCATTGAATATTCTGCTCTAAACAGACATCAACCGTTTGACCGCTAATTAAGCCTTGGGCGATTAAGTATCTTGCTAATCGATTGGCTTTGCCGTTGAGCTGCTGATAACTGATCAATTCATCGTTATCTTGAATTGCAATTGCTTCCTGCTTCGAGTGCGCCACTTGCTCAAATAATTCATTCACTGAGTCTAAGCCACTATTTAAATCCTGCTTATTCAAAGCTTTAATTTTAGGAGACAGTGCAATATGTTCAATATCCATATCCACGCTTTTTGATAACTGCTTTAAAACCAAATCAAAGCTTTCAGACAACCCTTTGATTGTTTGTATATCAAATAAGTCCGTCGAATAGGTTAAATTAAGCCACATCCCCGCGTCATCTTCCTCCGCGACCATTTGAAGATCATATTTCGTTAACGAGTTTTCACCCATGACCGGATAGGTATCCAAGTCAGCAAGCTTAAACTCTGATTGTTCCGTATTTTGCAATGTGAACATTATTTGAAATAACGGACTATGACTAAGTTCTCTGGGGATTTTTAATTTATCTACCAATGAATCAAACGGAATATCCTGATTATCAAAGGCCGATAAGGTGTTTTGTCGATTTCTCGATAATAAAGAAGAGAAACTCTCACCTTCTTCCCACTGACTACGGTACATCATGCTATTGATAAAATAGCCAATCATTGGCGCGACTTGAGGATGAGCCCGACCTGCAATTGGGCTCCCGATCACCACATCTCGAGTCTGACTCCAACGCCCAATCAACACAGAAAAAGCACTATACAATAACATAAACAAAGTTGACTGATTGGCTTTGGCTATCGACTTCAAATCATTCATCGTCTCATTACCAACAAACCATGAGTATGTGTCACCGGCAAATTTTTGATGCTGCGCTCTAGGCCGGTCAAATGGTAGGGAATGACAATACGGCGCCCCTGCTAACATCTCCTTCCAAAAAACCAGCTGCTCGGAGATCTTTTCATCTGTATAATGGTTGCGTTGCCAATGTGCGTAATCACAATATTGAATATCAATCGGTGGCAAGGTGTTTGGCAGCTTTTTACAATAGCTATCATACAAGGTAATAAATTCACCAATCATAATCGCCTGAGACCATGCATCTGACGCTATATGATGAAGCGTAAACAACAACACATGGTCGTGATCAGCGCGTTTCAGCACTTTTGCCTTCAACATTAAATCAGATTGTAAATTGAAGACTTGATTCATCTCTTTGGCAGACCACTGCTGTACTTGGGCTCTCTGATCCATTTCAGAGTATTCACTCAAGTCAATAAGTGGCAACTCCATATGCTGCAATGATTGCACCAATTGACGCACTTCACCTTCTTTCTCAATATATACCGTTCGCAGCACTTCATGCCGTTCGATTAATACATTCAATGCCCATTGTACTGCCGCTAAGTTAATCTCGCCTTTTAAGCCAAACGCAGCATGAATATTATATTGGCTACTTCCCCCTTCTAACTGATCTATAAACCAGAGTCCTTGCTGCGCAAAAGACAAAGGCAATACCGCTTTTTTATCAACCGGTATAATGCGTGTTTTATCTTGTGCTTGCTGCTTCTCCTGTTCTTGTTTTTGTAAATAAGAGCTAATTTCATTTTTATTATTTCTGATCAATGACTTTAAACTTTCTGGAAACTCGCCTTCCTCGCTAATATAAGCCAGCTGCGAACCTTTAAGATAAAGTACAATATTACAAGCTTCTGCATGTGCGATAATTTGTTGTGGTGAATTCATTAAAATGTTCCTTCTTCTACAGCTTTACCCGCTTCTAATAATTGCGCTTTCTTACTCTCAACTTGAGTATCTTCCAGCTCAATCGCCACTTTTTTAGCTAAGTGCTTAATCACTGGTTGTTCAAAAAATTCCGAGATAGATACAACAGACTCTCCGACTGAAAAAGTTTTCCTCACTTCACTAATTACGCGCGTCACAACTAAAGAGTCGCCTCCGAGGTCAAAAAAGTTATCTTCGATGCCTATTTGTTCAATACCCAAAACATCTTGCCAGATAGCAACCAACTTTTGCTCTATCTCGTTGCTTGGTTCAACATAATCACTGTCAAGTTCTGGTCGTTCATATAACGTTTGTTGTGACTCGCTAGGTGCCTTGTCAACCCACTGTTTTAAACGACTATCCAACGCACCAGTTGAGTGAACTAATTGCGGATAGTACGACATAGATAGCAACTGACTAAAAGCGGTCTCACCTTCTTCGGGAGTCATTGAAAAGCCGATATTATTCGCGGCTTCACCTGAAAAGTCCCAGCCATCCCAATTAACACTGATCCATCGCTCATCTTCTTGAATATGTTTGTTTTGTACAAACGCATCCATATAAATATTTGCAGCCGCATAAGCACTGAAACCCAATCCGCCGAGCACTGATGACAACGAAGACATCAATAGGCAAAAATCGACATTTCGATTGCGCAATAACTTGTCCAGTACCATAACACCCGCGACCTTTGAACTATATTGTTGTTCAAAGTCGTGCACCGTTGTTTCAACTAAAGCAGTCATTGACCCATGTAGCTGCCCTGCAGCATGAATAATACCGTTTACCTTGCCAAAATCACGTTCAACCGCATTGAATACTGCTTCCATTTGTGTCAATTCCGCTGAATCTGCAGCCATTACTGACACTTGAGCTCCTCTCGATTCTATCTGTTGAATCTGATTAATACGCTCACAGACCTTTGATTCTGGTTGACTTTGTATTAAGCCCCTCCACTCACTCCGTTGCGGAAACTCCGAACGACCGACGAGCACTAATTTAGGGTTGCTTACCGTTTTACTAATATACCCCGCGAGCAGTAAACCTATGTTACCCAACCCACCGGTGATCAAATAGACGCCATTATCTTTAAGCGTATGTGCCGCTGGCGCATCAGCTGCAATGTGAGTTTGTTCATATTGCTTCTCCCAATACTGTGAGCCTCTCAATGCAGCCGTTGTACTGCGCTGTATGGACATAAGTTCAGTAGATAGCCTCTTACCTAAACGAGTCAGATACGTATCACCCCGATGTGGTTGCAGTTGAATATCAATATGACGACATGATAGATCAGGGTATTCTTGCGGCGCCACCTTACATAAACTGGTTATGGTTGCTTGTCCTGGGTTAATCAACTCCTCCCCTGTCACACTTTCAATCTCATTGGTAATACAATCCACCGCAATATCAGTACTCAGATCGGCTTTAACAATTGCCTTCATAAAATACAAAGCACTTAAGGCCCCGCTTTGCTGCGTACACCAAAAACTATCCATATCATCTGAAGGGTTTTGCGCACCAGACGATATGCTCGTTAAGTGTACTAAACGAGTCAGCGGAGTACGCGTATTCACAGCATCAAGTAATGTGTAATGTTCCGCCTCTTGGCTCATATCAAAAGTGTAATTGTTCTCACCAAGGTAACTGAACCTATCACCCGGATACGCGCATACCACCGTGTGACCAAGTGCATGTAAATGTGCTGATAGCTGCTCTGCAACACCTTCAGTATCCATGATGAGCAGCCAAGATTTTAATGCTGTATCGAGCTGCATTTTCCCCTGTTTAACCGCCGCTTTTTGTTTCCATGTCGGCACTGACCACCATGTATCTGAAGGTAGTTTGGCATTCGGATTGTTAACTCGGGTAGTTGGTAACACGCTTCCCGTTTCTATCCAATAACGTGTTTTTTCAAATGGGTAGGTGGGTAAAGGGACTCGACGTCCGCGCTGACCCAAGTTGAATGCATCCCAATTAACATTAATACCATTACTCCACAGTTTGCCTATCGTATCTTGTAGGCTAACGACATCACAAGTCGATTCATTCGGATGTCGTGTCGTGGGTACGATGACATGTTCCCGCGCCTGCGCGCTCTTTCGCGCTAATGTAGATAAACTTCTACCAGGCCCAACTTCAATCATGACCTTCGCAGAACATAAATCTTCATCGTCAGACAAAATCGTCTCAATCCCATCCGCAAATAGCACTGTGCCTCTTAAGTGATTCGCCCAATAGTGTGGATCCTGAGCTTGCTCAGCCGTAATAAACTGACCCGTAAGGTTTGACACATAACGCATAACGGGGGCGTGCAACGTTACACCTTTAATCACTTGTAAGAATTCATCTAAAATGACATCCATCATTTTTGAATGAAATGCGTGCGAAGTATGTAATGGGCGATAGCTAATATTGCGCTCATCCAGTAGTTTCTCTAAATGTGTCAAATCTTCTTTGCTACCCGATGCAACACAGTTATTAGCAGAGTTTACGCCTGCCATACATGTGCCAGTCATAACCAACAGCGGACGTAAATGCTCCGCTGCCATCGATATGGATAACATGCTGCCTGGCGCAGCTTGTTGCATGAGCTGCCCTCTTGCACTCACCAACTTTAACGCATCATCAAGTGTAAACACACCTGCCAAGCACGCTGCAACATATTCCCCGATACTATGTCCTATCATCGCATCAGGCTCGATACCCCAAGACTGTAATAGCTTCGCCAAGCTATACTCGATTGTAAATAGCGCGGGTTGAGTGATATGCGTTTGATTTAAAAGTGTCTGCGCCATATCCGTGGTCACTGAACCATTCTCACTCGGATAAATAATCGCTTCTAGAGATTCTCCTGATAATAATGCTAAGTGCTGTGCACATTGGTCAAATTGTGCTTTAAACGTTGGTTCATTGATATAAAGTTGCTTCGCCATATCTACATATTGCGCCCCTTGTCCAGGGAACATAAATATAATTGAGCGGTTCTCACCTTCATTTTTCACAACCTTTGGATTGTCTTTTAATTGACTAATTGCATCCTCTATCGACTGACAAGACACGTGAGTACTGTATTCATACTGTGTTCTGCCAACCTGCAATGTGTATGCAATGTCGTGCATACTGACGCTACGCTCTGTTTGCTGCTCTAAATGATGGACTAAATTGTGACATGCCGTTTTGACTGCCGTAGGAGATTGTGCCGAAATAGGTATCAGCCAAGTATCTCGTGGTGAGGTACTCGGTGCTACCTCTGGGGCCTGCTCCATAATCACATGCGCATTTGTGCCTCCAATCCCAAAAGAGCTAATACCAGCGCGTCTTAGTGCATTCTCTTCACATTCCCACGTTTTCAAGTCCTTGTTAATATAAAAAGGTGTCTTCTCAAAATTTATCTGAGTATTACTTTGTGTAAAGTTAATGCTAGGTGGGATCTGCTTATTTTTCATTGCTTCAACCACTTTAATCATACCAGCAGTACCTGCAGCAACATCTAAGTGACCAATATTCGCCTTTACTGACCCCAATGCACAATAACTTTTCTGTTGTGTTTTATAGGCTTTTTGCAAAGCCTTAACTTCAATAGGGTCCCCTATTTTAGTCCCGGTTCCATGCGCTTCAAGATACTGAATTGACTCTGCATCAACATTGGCATTGTCCATCGCCTTTTTAATTACCGCCGTTTGTCCCGAAATGCTCGGCGCCATGTAGCCGACTTTCTGAGCCGCATCATTATTTACCGCGGTCCCTTTGATCACAGCATGAATCGTATCTTGATCTGCCAGTGCTTTATCTAAGCGTTTCAATAAAAGTACGCACCCACCACTGCCACCGCGAGTACCCGATGCATTCACATCAAAAGGTCGACAATGCCCATCAGATGAATTTACGCCCCCTTCAACATAAGAGTAACCGTCTGGTTTTAATGACGCTAAGCGCGCACCACCAGCCAATGCCATATCACACTCATTAAGCAGTAAGCTATTACATGCTTGATGCACATTAACCAGTGAAGAGGAGCAAGCTGATAATACATTTAAACTCGGCCCCGTTAAGTTCAATTTATATGACAACTTTGTGGCTAAGAAGCCTGCACTCGTGCTAGAAACAAGGCTCTGCGCTGCTCCACCAACTACATCTGGGTTGGAAATTAGATTCTCGATTAAATAGGCACTGTCGGTCACACCAACAAAGACACCCACATCCTTCGGCTGTGACCTGTCACCATACCCTGAGTGCTCTAACGCATCAGAAGCAACTTCAAGCATAAGTCGGTGCTGCGGATCTAATAACTCAGCCTCTCGTGGTGTAAAATCGAAATGTTTCGCATCAAAATCGGCAATGTTATCTAACACGTCCATCGATTTCACATAGTGTGGATCTTGAAGTACGAGAGGATCAACGCCCGCAGCCTTTAATTCTTCATCACTGAAGAACTGTATTGATTCTTCCCCTGAGCGAATATTTTCCCAAAATTTATCGACATTATCAGCCCCTGGGAATCGCCCAGCCATACCAATCACAGCTATATCGGTATTGCCTAACTCAACTGTTCTTGCTGATTTAGACGGTAACGCTTCCTCTTCTGCTGCGCAATCATCTGATAAGAATTGCGATAAACTGTGTATCGTTGGATATTCAAATATATCAGTGAGCTCAACTTCTAAGTCCAAGCGTTCCTGTATGACTTTTTGCAAAGTAATACTCAATAAAGAGTTGCCACCCATTTCAAAGAAATTACTATTCGTTGACACTTTTTCTAGCTCTAGTAATTCACACCAAATAGCCATTAGCGTTTTTTCTATGTCATTTTTAGCGCTAACAAAAACCTCATTACGCACAACATCCCCAGGATGTGGCAATGCATTTTTATCCATTTTACCATTAGCAGTTAAAGGCCATTCATCTACCAAGATAATGAAGCTCGGCACCATATAATCTGGGAGCTGTTTTCCTAATGCCATTTTAATGTCAGCAACCAATATATCCCGCTGATCTGTTTTTGTATCGTGCTGTGCTTTAACATAGCCCACTAACTGCTGTGAACCTGCCACTTTATGTGTTGTGACAAGTGCTGAATTCACCAGTGCTAATTTTTCTAATTGTGCTTCAACCTCGCCAAGCTCGATTCTAAATCCACGGACTTTCACCTGATCGTCAGAACGGCCTATAAATTCAAGGTTACCGTCTGGCAAATAGCGCACTAGATCCCCCGTTTTATATAAATGAGTTGAGCTGTTTGTGGTGTTTTCATCGTAAAACGGGTTCGTAATGAAGCGTTCGGCTGTCAAATCAGGGCGATTTAGATAACCACGTGCTAATCCATTTCCGCCAATATGAAGTTCACCGATACCACCATATGGCACCAGCATATTATTGTGCATGACAAATAGTGATTTACCTGGCAGAGCTTTACCAATACTGACATCATCACGGCAGTTGAGCGATGCAACCGTACTCCACACCGTCGCTTCCGTTGGACCATATTCGTTAAACAACACAACTTGTTGATTAGCAAACTTTTGGTAATGCTTTTCAACCACATTCTTTGAACAACTTTCCCCAGCAACAATTGCCCCTTTCAATGCTGGTAGTGTGGTACTGTCGACTTCATTAAGTATCAAGTCATAGAAGCTCGGCACCATCAATAAATGGCTGATTTCATGTGCTTTTAATTGGTTCACAATATATGAGGTATCACCCTTGCTATGTGTGCTCAGTAAACATAGCTTTGCACCGCCACATAAAGTGGAAAAAATACCTGCAACTGAACTATCAAACGACATCGAAGAAATCAGCAAAAAGCTCGTGAACTCAGTGTATGTTTCATATCGGCATTCAGTCGAATAGACCAGTGACTCATGTTCAATCATGACGCCTTTAGGCTGACCTGTTGAACCTGACGTGTAAATAACATATGCCAGATTAGATGCGGTTAAATTTATCGTGCTTGGCAACATGTTTTCTTTCGAGTATTGCGTGAATACATGCGTAACGTGAGCAGCTGAAACTTCTCCCAAATTATCCAATGGTACAATCGTCCCTTGGAAATCGGATAACACATCCTGCACTTGAGATTGACACAATACTAAGTTTAACTGGGCGTCTTCCAACATGTAATTCAGACGTGATTGAGGATAGTCAGGATCTAACGGCACATAAGCACCACCAGCTTTTAAAATTCCCAGAATACCAATGACCATTTCAACCGAGCGTTCAGCACATAAACCAATGAAAGTGTCAGGTGTTATACTATGATTAGCGTGGATATAATGCGCCAATTGATTCGCTTTTTCATTCAATTGTTTATACGTTAATTGCTGCTCCTCAAACACAACAGCAATATTATCTGGGTTCTCTTGCGCCTGGTGCTCAAACAATTCATGAATACATTTACCTGTTGAGTAGTTCATTTCATTGTCATTTAAATCATGTATCAAATGGCGCGTTTGCGCTGCTGATAACATAGGCACTGTCTGTGGTGATTGAGTTGATGGAGTTTGGCTCAACCCTGTTAATAAAGTACACAGATGCTCATTCAACTCTTTAATATGTTGCTCTGTAAATAAGCTAACATCATATGTCCATCGCAGCCCAACGCCCTCATCACTGATATTTAAGTCAATATCGAGGTCAAATTTGACCTGAATCAGATCAGATGCATTGGCGCTTAACTCCACATTAGGCAATTGAAATGAATCAATGCCATTTTCACCATCGATACCATAGCTGGTACTCGTGGTCATCATTATCTGAAACAGCGGATTATACGCTTTACTCCTTGGGACTTTAATGTGATCGATCAATTGCTCAAAAGGCACGTCCTGATTTGATTGTGCATCTAGGTGCACCTGCTTAATGTGTGAAAAGAAGTCAGTCAGTGAGTTATGTTCCGTACTCGCCCTGAGTACTAACGTATTAACAAAGAAGCCAATCAAAGGCTCTAATTGTGTTTGCAACCTATTGGCTACTGGCGTGCCGATCACAATATCATGGGTATTACTATGGCGAGATAGTAATAAAGAGAGTGCACTATGCAATAGCATGAATGGCGTCAACTGATAGTCTTGAGCGACAGACATAAGCTGCTTTGCAATATGACTCGGTAATGTACCTCTTACCACCGATGCCGCTTGCTGCTTATTAACTGGACGAGCATGATCAAGCGGTAATGAATGAACCGCAGGCACTTTATCTAGTTGCTTTTCCCAATACCCTAACTGCTTTTCTAGCACTTCTCCTTCTAGGTATTCACGCTGCCACTGAGCATAATCGGCATATTGAATGTCAAGTGCTGGTAATGGGTTATCTTGATTTAAATAGTAAGCATGATACAGCGTCAAAAACTCTTTTGTTAACACCTCTACTGACCAGCCATCTGAAGCAATATGGTGCATATTAAATAGTAATACCCCGGATTGCTCTGTTTTCTTCAAATAACAGACTCGCAGCATTAAGTCACTTTCAAGATCGAATGGTGTCGTAATATCTGCGTCAATCAGTGCTTGTATCGCGTGATCTTGAGTCTCATCCGTGAGATGGGTTAAATCTTCTTGCTGAATACTAAAATTCGCCTCAGCCATATTCTGAACTTGCTGTAATATTTGTCCGTCTTCTTTAAGATATACAGTACGTAGCACTTCGTGTCGTTCGATAATGGTACTGAACACAGCATTTAACAGCGTGCTATCAAGCGTTCCTTTAACATCGAAAGCCATTGGCATATTATATTCTGGCGACCCACTTTGCAGGTTATCAATAAACCACAAGCGTTGCTGAGCAAATGACACCTTTGCTTTGCCCGTCGGTCGGTCAAACGCCTTGATCTGGTCACCCTCAGTTTGTTCACTGTACATCTCAGCCAATTGAATAAGGTAATCAACCAAAATTGCCTTGTTATTTTTGATTAAATCACGCAGCTCACTGGTGATAGCCCCTTTTGGCGCTTTTGCTTTAAGTTGATTATTATCGTCTAAATAAAGATCAATATCCGACATCGCTAATGTATTAATTATATTTTTTGCATTCATTTTAAAACTCGACCTCTTCCATTTCACTTTCAACACGTTGCGTTAAACGTTCTTTTAATTGCTGTTTTGTTATTATCACATCACACAGCTGTGCCAATTCTTTTATATAAGGTGTGTCATACAGTACTTTTAAATCTAACGACAAGCCGAATTCGCTTTGAATATGACTAAATAGTCGAACCATCAACAGTGAATGGCCTCCTAAGTCAAAAAAGCTTGCTGTCGTGCTAATTTTACTCGTCTCTAAGTTAAGTAACTCTGCCCAAATCGCGACAAGCGCTTTCTCAGTGTCTGTTTCTGGTGCCGTATATATACCTTCGTGTGCACTCCCTTGTGGTTCGGGTAGCGCTTTTTTATCTACTTTACCATTGGGTGTTAATGGCCACTCATCCACAATCACAATTGCATTCGGCACCATATAATCTGGTAAACGTTGCATCAACGCAGACTTAATCTGGGAGGCATAATCATCAGTTAACGCATCCCCCTGCATATGGCTATGCAGTTTTACATACCCACTCAATAACGGTTGCCCATCCACGTATTGCATCATTGCGAAAGCTGAATCAACCCACTCTAATTGCGCAAGCTGTGCTTCAACTTCACCGATTTCGATTCTAAAACCACGTATTTTCACTTGATCATCTGCTCGACAAATAAATTCTAAATTGCCATCTGATATATATCGAACCATATCCCCACTTCGATAAATACGTTCCGATTTGCCAGATTCAGTTGTAAAAGTGGTGAACTTTTCTTCAGTCAAATCTGAGCGATTCAGATAACCTCGTGTCACCCCATCACCCGCAATGCATAATTCACCTATAACACCGAGAGGTGCTTGAATACCGTTATTAAGCACGTAGAGCTGAGTATTGTTTATTGGCCGACCTATTAATACACTCGCACTACACTGTGCCAAATCACGTACATCACTGACGGAATAAGTTGTACAACCAACCACCGTTTCCGTTGGTCCATATTCATTAATATAGGTCGCATTTGGTAGGCATTCACCTTGCCATTTGTTTACTATTGCTGTTGTTAGCTGTTCACCACCAATCACAATGCTATGTGCATGCAGACATGGTGTCTCATTGGTGAAAAATGGGAATAAACCATCTAAATGCGTTGGCGTTATTTTAAACATCCAACTATCGCCTTGCTCAAATAGGTACCAAGATAACAACTCAAAGGTACGCAGCATGTCCTCAGGCAAAACCACCAGTTCTTTACCCGATACTAACGGTGTTAGTAAACTTGTCACCGTTGCATCAAAGCTCAGTGGAGAGCTCACTACAGCCCCTTTATGCTCCGGTTGCCAATATTTCTTCGCATGACATAAATAATTAACAACACCTCGATGCTCAACTAATACACCTTTTGGTTTGCCAGTTGATCCTGATGTATAAATAACATACGCCAAGTGGTTTGACGTTAACGCTTGGGCTTTGCGATTCAAATTGTTGACTGGTAAATGGCCAAATATTGAATTTGCGCTAGCCTGTGCGGTACACAAGTCATCAATTTCAATCACTTGTGCGCTAAACTCTCGGTGAAGCGCGCTAAAAGCCGATTGAGTCAATATCAAATGGACATCAGCATCCTCAACCATAAACTTTAGTCGTTCTAATGGATAACTTGGATCAAGCGGCACATACGCCCCACCCGCTTTTAAGATAGCCAACACCCCAACCACCATTTCCAATGATCGTTCGACACTCAGTCCAATCAGAGTGTCGGGTGTAACTTGATAATCTGTGACTAAAGCATGTGCCAATTGATTGGCTTTTTCATTCAATTCATTATAAGTAAATTCAATGCCCTCAAACACTACTGCAATATGGCTAGGGTTGGCTCTCACTTGTTCTTCAAACAATTCATGGATACACATATCTTTTGCGTAATCACTGTGCGTCTCATTCAGTGTATGCGTTAGGTGTTCCACTTCATTTTTCGGTAAAATCGATATTGCAGTTAGAGGCACATTTTGCTCAGCTTCTAAGCTCAGTAATAGACCATTCAGTGCATGTGTAAAATAGTCATGCAACTTTTCAGCACTGGTACCATTGGCTGTTTGAATTGAAATATTAAAGCCACCAGATGCATCATAGTCATCAATATTAATGAATACAGCATAGTTATTTCTTTCTTGTGCCCCTAATATGTTGCATCCACTAATGATCTCATTCTCGCCTTGCATTTCATGAGAATGACGATAGTTTAAGACTGAGTTAAATAACCCTGAACCTAAAGGCGTTAGGTTAAGTACAGACGATAATGGCGTTTGCTCAACTTCAATCAGTTCCTGCAGGTTGACCGAAACTTGTTCCACAACGTCTTTAACATTTCGCCCCGCAACTGATACTCGAAGTGGCAGAGTATTAATGGCCATGCCCATTGTTCTTTGGCTGCTGGCATAATTGTTTAGCCTACCGGACAATACCGTACCAAACGCAATATCAGTGTTATTCGTACATTGCGATGCCACTAAAGACCAAGCCGTATGCAAAATCGATGAAACATTTTGCCCAATACGCTTTGATACATTACGCAGCATGGTTGCTGTAGAAGGTTTTACATTTTTACTGAACGTTTGTTCGTCACCCTCTATTTTTGAACTAAATAACTCTGTCTTATCTTCTAAACCTGCCAGTTTATCTTGGAAATACGTCACCCCTTGGTTTTCACTGTTTTTCATCTTTGCATAGGCAACAATGTTCCGATATGGGGTGGGCGAAAGCAGCGGTTCACTTTGTTGCCCCATAATCGCGGTTAACTCTTCAACTAAAATATCTAAACCGATATGATCAATGATTAAATGATGGTGCTCAACCAGTACGATATATTCCGCTTTTTCCTCACATTTACCCACTTGCAACTTAAGAAGTGGCCCATCATGCAAACATATCCGTGATTCACGGTAGTGCTCTAATTGCGCGCGACCGGCTTCAATCGAGCCATATGCATCCAAGGTTCGATACGTAATAGCGATTTCACACTCTTTCATCACCACTTGAGCCGGTTCAGGTAAGCCTTCCCAGAAAAAGACCGTTCTCAGTGTGTCATGCCGGTTTACCAGTACATTCATTGCATTGAAGAATCTTTCCAATACCTCTTTATTGCTAAGCTGCAGGGTAAATGATGAAAGGTATAAGTCCTCTTCCTTGTCCATAATATGGTGGAAAAGCATCCCCTCTTGCAATGGACTAAGTGAATAAATATCACTGATGTTGCTCACGCCACCTGGGATTTTAGTGATCAATTGAGTAAGCTGCGATTCAGTGAACTCAACCATATTCAACTGCTCAACTGTAATAGACCCTTCAGATGGCTCTATAATATTTTTTGGTGGAACAAAACTATCAACGAGTTCATCATCGTGTCGTACTTTTCCCGCTAATGCATGCAAAGAGATCGGTAACAAAATATCGCTTATACTTAAGAAGTATCCCACTTCTTTCAGTTTTGATTGAATTTTTAATGCCAATAACGAATGGCCGCCTAATTCATAAAAGCCACTTGTCACACTGACATTATGGGCCTCTAACTTTAACTCGCTGGCAATGATATTCACCAATGCATGCTCAATGTTATTCTCGGGTGCTTGATAAGTCATAACTGATAAATGACTATCTGCTGATGGTAGAGCTTTTTTATCTATTTTACCATTGGGTGTTAGTGGCCACTCACTGACAACGATGATGGCAGTAGGCACCATGTAATCTGGGAGCTTCGCACTAAGCTCTGTTTTAATCTGAAGAGCAAGATCTTGTTGTCCCGCTATATCAAGCTTTTCCTTAGATTTTACATAACCAACTAATTGCGCGCTTTGTGCAATGGTATGTGCCATAACATATGCTGAGTCAACAAAGTTCGACAACGACAACTGTGCTTCGATTTCACCCAGTTCAATCCTAAAACCCCGTATTTTAACTTGGTCATCTGCTCGTCCCACAAATTCAATATTACCATCAGGTAAATAGCGGACAAGATCTCCAGTCCGGTAAAGACGCTTAACACTCTTAATATTACTAGCATCATAATATGGGTTTTCAATGAAGCGTTCATGTGTCAAGTCATGACGATTTAAGTAACCACGCGCTAAACTGTCACCCCCGATGTGTAAATCACCAATACTACCAAACGGTACTAACTCACCTTCATCACTCAAAACCAGCACAGTATTGTGGTTCAATGGGCGTCCAATTGGTGTCGCCCCATTATGTTCACTCAAATCACATGCCGTTGCGTATACAATGGCTTCTGTTGGACCATAAACATGCATTAAGCTGATGTCAGGGTGATGAGCTTTAAACGTCTCAACGAGACGAGGATCACTTCTTTCCCCTCCAAATAAAACTTGTTTAATGTGCGTGCCAGATAACACCTGATTCTCTGCTAGTAAGTTAAATAAAGCGGTTGTCGTGAAAAAGTTCTCAATTTCATCTTTTTGAATCTGCAGTTTAAACCGCTCAACATCCAACACCAGATCTTGAGGGTATATGTGTAACTCAGCCGACGAAGTAAGACTGTAAAATAAATCATAAACAAAGCCGTCAAATGCATACGACGATAAGCTGGCAACCTTGCTAGAAAGCGCTTTATCCACATAAATTGGCGAAGATAGGAAAGCAACCACAGCTTGATGCTCAACCATCACCCCTTTAGGCTGACCGGTTGAACCTGATGTATAAATGACATATGCAAGATTACTTGAATTTAAAGTGCCGGTACGTAAATCACTTTTACTACAATGACTACAAAAAGACTCATCGGTACTGCCCAAATTATCTATGGTAATATTGACCCCGGTAAAGTTAGATAATGCATTATGTGTATGTGATTGGCTCAAAATAAATTGCAAAGCCGTATCTTCACACATGTAGCTTAGGCGCTCTTGAGGATAACTCGGATCTAGTGGTACATATGCACCACCCGCTTTTAAAATGGCAAAAATACCAATAACCATTTCCAGAGAACGCTCAACACATAAACCAATCAAGGTGTCTGGTTTCACATGATGATGCTCTACTAAATAATGTGCTAACTGGTTCGATTTCTCATTCAGTTGTCGATAAGTTAAACGTTGCCCCTCAAACACAAGTGCCGTTTTATCTGGTGTTGCGCCTACTTGAGATTCAAACAACTCATGAATACAGTCTGTTTTAGGGTATTCTTTTACTGTGTTATTCAGATCATATATTAAGTGATGTACTTCACCCTCTGATAGCACTGCTATCTGCGATAACGGCGCTTTCGTTGATTCAATATCTACCAATCCTTGTAACATGGTGACAAAATGATTAGCGATACCTACTATAAAACCATTATCATACAAAGTGTTTGCGTAGTGCCACTGACAAATCACTTCACCATTATTTTCAATACAATTTAAATGTAATTCTAGATCCGTCTTTTGATGGACGGGCTCTATAATGTCTATAGCCATGTTACCTAAAGTCGTTACACTCGATTCAAACGCCGAGTAAGTGAACATAACTTGTGTCATTAACTCAGCCGATATAGAGGCTGCATTTACAATATCGTTAAGAGGCAGGTCTTTATGTTCCATGACTTCACTCAACATATCTTGGTAACGCTTTATACTGTCACCAAAAGACTCTTGGCCATCTACTTGAAATCTAATTGGCAACGTATTGACAAAGTAACCTACCAATGACTGCAATGGTGCATCATCACGATTCGCCACTGGCGTGCCGATAAGCACGTCTTGTTGCTGGCTATATCTTGCTAACAAAATACTAAAAGCAAACTGAAACAATGTATACATGGTCATATTATGCTTACCACACATTTTTTTCAGTTCGGCCACCAACATTTTATCAACCGGAACTTGCACTGTTTCTGCAATCAATGACGTATTATCTGTCTTAGTCGCATTGCTGAGGTTTAATGACTCACATACATCACTTAAATATGTGGACCAAAATGCGCGATCAATGTCCGCTGCGTTGTGGTTAAGGTAATAATTTTGCCATTGACTAAAATGCCCATACTCATGCTGTAAACTTGGTAAACTGTATGTTTTTTCAGACTCCAGCGCACTATAAATAACATTCAGTTCTTGGTTAATGAGTTCTAATGACCACCCATCTGTTGCAATATGATGGCATTTAATGAATAGGTAATGCTCCGTATCGCCTTTACTGGCAACATGTGCTTTAAGCATCACATCTGATGCCAGATCAAATTCATGAGCTTGGAAATTAGCAATCAGCGTATCTAACGCTGCTTGGCCATTGCTATTTGTATGAATCACACTAGATTCAACAGCAAATGAATAATCGTCCAAACATACTGACGCTATCACGCCATCTGTTTCTTGGTAAGTCGTTCGCAATTGTTTATGACGGTGAATAAGCACCGCAAAAGCCTCATTTAATACTTTAAAATCCAACCGACCGTCCAGGCGCAAAATACGGAAAAAGCAATAAGGTTGACCAGACGTGACCTGATCTAACAGCCACATCTGACGCTGACCTTTTGAAATAATAGTGCCATCATCAACGGGCTGAGAGAACATTACAGATTTTTCATTTTGTAATTCTAGTCCCGACAATATTTCTATGATCTTTGACTTATTTTCCTTAATGAAATTTACTTGCTCTAGTTGCAAGACATCTTTTGGTGCATTGACTTTCAACTGGTTGTTATCAACGCTCAACATCACTTGATTATTCAGACAATAATCTAAAAAGGTACTAATATTCATAACTAAATTGCTCTTCTTTTTTTAGGCGGTAGCTAAGCTAGGTAAATGTGTCGGCTCACTTTGGCGTATCGCGTATTGCTCAACTTCTTTCACCGCGCCCGATTCCATTTTTATGACCTTATCGGCACAATCGAAGTACCTATCATCATGTGTGATGGCGACGACCAGCTTTCCTGCGGCTTTCAGCTCTGGCAGCACCTCGGTATAAAAGAAATCTTTAAACTCAGGGTCTTGATCCGCAGCCCATTCATCAAAAATATAAATATCTTTGTCTTCCATCAAAGCCACAAGTAAAGCTAAGCGACGTCTTTGACCATCAGACAGTTTAGTGGTTGTGAATATATTACCAATGAGCTCAGTTTTTCCGGTCAGTTTAAACATATCCAAGTAGCGTTTTACTTTATCTTGGTCAATATCATCTGTGGGTATATAGAGCTTCTTAAATAAATGATAATTCGAAAAAATAACCCCAACACGCTCTCTTACAGCCATCAAATTCGTTTCTGTTACTGCGGTGTCATCAAATTGCACACTGCCTTGTGTTGGACGATAATGGAATGAAATAAGCTTACTTAATGTTGATTTTCCTGAACCATTACCACCGACAATAAAGTAAATATGACCTTTTTCGAACTCCAAACTAATGGGTTTAATTGCAAAAGTTTCTTCTAATTCATCTGACGTATATTGATATTGTACATTTGAGAGAGATAGCTTTTGCCATTCATCTTTAACCGCACCAGCCTCATTTAAACTATAAACCTCTGGCTCAAGCGTTTGTAATTGATGAATTCGCTCTAATGACACTTGTGCAATTTTGAGTGTTTGCATCATCGATAATATGCCTGCAATTGGCCCTGTAATATACAGCAATGCCATTACCACTCCGAAAGCGCTTGTGTCTGAACTTAATAAATCACTTGGTAAAAGAAATACCACTCCCCCAATGACAAAAAAACAAATCATCTCACTGGCATTGCCTGCTAAATGGATAACCGCGTCACCTTTCTTTTCTTTATTTGTCGAACTACTCAATGGTGCTGCAATCTCTTCCGCCAGAAACTTTCTGCCTTTGCTATGACTTAACTTCATTTCATAAGCACCAAAAATAAGTCCTCTGATACCTTCTTGTAAGATGTCTTTATCTTCACGAGAGCGAGTATATAGCCCTTTTGCAAATAACACTGGCAATTGAAATAACAACACACCAAATACTATCGCCACGCAAATAAAAGCAAACACTTGCAAATTTAGATAGGCTAAGTAAGTGAGCATACCTAACACTGTCACAAAGGAGACGATCATCATAGGTATCGCCACGGCTGCATCTGTAATACGATTGACATCGTCAACGACGATCGTCAGTATTTTTGAAAAACCGATACGCTCAACGGTATCAACACCAAGCGCTTGTATTCGCTCTGCAACTTTTAACTTTAAATCGGCAGACGCAGACTTTGCAATATTATTCACAAATATTACCGATGTCACTTTCGTCAATAATATCGCAGCAACAAATGCAAAAAAGCCAGTGGAACCATCTTCCAAAATAACATACCCAGACACTTCAAGTTGTCCGTTTTCTAGTCCACTCAAAATAAAAGGAATAATCAAACTATAGAGTGCGCCCGATAACATCCCAAGGACCACGGCAAATATCAGTTGTCGCGGAGAAAAGTTATATAGCAACCTACTAAGTGAAGTTAGCTCTTTATTTTTATTCATTGTTTTGTGCCTTATTAAAATATCAGCTCTTCGCTATTTGAATCATTTACAATTGTCGCTTGGAGTAATTGCAGCTTGTTTTTATCGCGCTCAGAATCTATTTTCATCGCACACAATCGAATGGTTGGTGCAGTAAAAAATGCTGAAATTGATAAACTCACTTGAAAAACGTCATTCGCTTTAGCAACTAACTTACTCGCCAACAAAGAGTGCCCGCCTAGTTCAAAGAAGTTATCTTCCACTGAAATAGAATCAAGCTCAAACAAGTCACACCATAGATTTTGCATCGTTTTCTCTGTCGGCGTTGCCGGTGCAATATAAACACTTTTCAACTGCGGAATAGGTAACGATTTACGATCAATTTTCCCGTTGGCATTAAGCGGTAATGCATCCAATTGGCTAAACAATGTCGGCCTCATTGAGACTGGTAAGTGCTCAGTTAACTGCGCTTTGATTTGTGCCAAAGCGTCTTCACTGTCTGCCCCGTGCTTAATACTGTAATACAGTACCAATAAAACATCGGTGTCATTCATCAATTGAGGATGCACAACACAGTGAGTCACCACGCTTATGTCATTAACGCAGTTTTCGATTTCACCTAATTCGATTCTCACGCCTCTTAAACTGATCTGATTGTCTAACCGGCCTAAGAACTCATAGTGGCCATCCAAATGGCATTTTACTCGGTCACCCGTTTTGTATACTCGTTGCGCTGTACTTTCGTCATAAGTGAAGTGTTTATCCGTTTGCTGCTTGTTGCCAACATAGGCGGCGGCTAATGACAATCCAGCCACATACAACTCACCACTTAACCCTTTCGGTTGTATCGCACCAAACTGGTTCATTACCAAGTAATTCACATTGGGATGAGGCTGACCAATACAGTAATTTAATGCTGGGACCGACTTTGGATCATAACTACTGCTCACCACCGATGACTCCGTCATACCATATAAAACCCGAACTTCAACATCTTCACGCCAAGCGTGTATTTTTTTCAAAAGCGTGTCTGGCACGGGCTCACCGCCAACCAATAACAACCTCAAATCAGGATAACAGTCATCACCATAGGCTTTCACTTCATCGATCCAAGGCCCCATTAGGCTCGGCACAGCATGCAATACTGACACCTGCTGTGTTTTTTCAATTAGTTGAGGCAATAAAGATACATCATCTCGAGTAATAATCTCAATTTTCCCACCACTTAATAATGGCACCAAAATTTCAAGCAATGACACACCAAAAGCTTGTGAGCCAATCGTTGGCATCGTGTCATTTTGATTAAAGTTAAATACTTGTTTATTTGCCTGTAGTGAATAATAGATACTGCTATGCGGTACAGCGACTCCTTTAGGCACTCCAGTTGAGCCTGATGTATATAACACGTAAGCAATGTCTTCCTCAGTCAATACCGGGTAAGCGACTTTAACGTCACTTTTTTGTAATTGCGCCACCGTCACAACCTCAAAAGGCGACTGCGACTTATTAATTGGAAAATGCCCATCTTGCGTCACTACACATGCCAATTCCGCATTTTGACAGATCTGCGTTACGCGTGCCTGCGGATAACTGGGATCAAGCGGTACATAGGTATAACCAGCACGCATAATTGCCAACATAGCGACCACCATATCGATGGATTTTTCCATGTAAACACCAATTCTGCTTTTGGGGGCATAATGAGTGTCCAGAAAATGGCTTGCAGCTCGAGAAAGTCGATCCACCAACTGTCCATAAGTTAACTGCTCCGAATAATGGCTAATCGCTACTCTGTTTGCATAATCGCTTGCTTGTTCTGTGATCAACTCCGGTAAACTCTTAAAAACTGGGAACCGATTCGGTTCAATGATCTCAGCTGTTGCATCATGCTTAAAGTGAATACTTGAGAAAGCCATGGTTGGAGACGCAATGAGCTGCGCAATAAAATGCTCTAGATAACGCGCTAAATGCTGAACCCAATCATCACTAAATAAGTGCGTATTGTATTCCCATACAAACTCCAGCTGTTCGCCTTTTGTATAAATATGAATCGAGAAGTCGAACTTTGACACATCTTGATCATTATCCATGAGTTCTACTTGGCAGCCATCAAGACGAAATTGCTCTAATGCATTGTCTTGTGCAACTAACATAATTTGCACCAAAGGCAGATGGTTGGCTTGACGCTCTATATTGGCAAGTTCAACGATCTGCTCAAAAGGAACATATTGATACTGCTTCGCATTTTTCACTAGCTTTTGACACTGAATGACTGCTGTGGATAAGCTATCTTCAGCACTGAATTGGAATCTAAAAGGCAATGTATTCGCAAACATACCCACCGTATTAGCAACATTCTCGCCACTACGATTTCCATAAACAGAGCCAAATACAATATCTTGGCTATCACTCATTCTTGATAAGTAACACGCAAATACCGATTGCAATAGAGAAAAACTAGACACTCCTTGCTCTTGCGCACATTGTTTCAACTGACTCGATAAGTCTTTATTTAGCGTCTGCTTCCGTCGCTTCCCTTGCACACTCAGCGTGGTAGGTCTAGGGTATTGTATTGGAAAGTTATGACAACTTGACACCCCTTCCAATAGCGCCTGCCAATATGTAATACCTTCTTTTGCATGATCAGACGTTAAGTACGCCTGTTGCCAATCACTGAAATCTGCATACTGCGCAACCCGATGAACCGTGCTACATGGTTGTGCATATTCAGCTGCGAGGGTCTGTAAAATCACCTTTGCAGAGAAGCCATCAGCGGCAATATGGTGAATATTAATGCTCAATACATAATAAGTGTCTAGTTCATAAACATGAACGCGAATCGGCCACTCTTTTGATAAATCAAAGCGATAATTTGCTTCACATTTCAGCGCCTCTACCAAAGACGCTTCATCACGCAGTTTAGAGTGGGGTAAAACAAAATCATGCTGCGACTGAATATGCTGCGTCTCTTCTGGCTTACTATATATCGTTCTTAATACATCATTGTTGGCAATGAGTCGATTAAATGCATGTTGCAGTTTTTCCAATTGTAGCGAGCCCGTAATTTTATACGCCACGGGTAAGTTATAATATGGCTGTTCTGCAAGTGACTCTAATAGATACATGCTTTTTTGATGGCTTGTCATTTGTGTACTATAGGCGTGTGCTCGAGTACATATTGCGACATCAAACACATTGCTCTTTTCACCACTTAAACCAATAATTTCATGCTTATACTTTTTAAGCGCTTGTATCTCTGAACTCGATAAGGTATCAACATGGCCTTCTAATACAAGCTGCCCATCTTGGCATTGCAAAGTAACGCCTTTTAGAGCCAATATTTCCAGTAATTCTGCTAACCTCATAATACTAACTGCCCCGCACTCGCAGCGCTTTTTTGCTTACCTGCATGCAAGTTAGCCATACTTTGCTTTAGCGATACATAATCAGCCATAGCGCGAATACTATGATGCTCTAACAGGTCTCGTTCAACCAAATCTATGGCGTCAAAAATGCGACCAACCTCTGCTGCAATCTCTATTGCATTGATTGAGTCACCACCCAATTGATAAAATGCCGCAGTAACAGAAGCCTCCTCTAATGCTAAGTGTTTACACCACACTTGATGTATGGCTTCCTCAATGACAGTGGCTGGTTGCACTATTTCCGCCATTTCACTGGTCGCATCTACGCTAAACAAAGCTGGCATCGAATCATTTTGCCAATTTGCCTTAGCTTGCTTACGCTGAATTTTCCCACTTGACGTCATTGGAATTGAATACGGTTTCAATAAAACTACTTCAGTTACTTGCACTTCACATTGCTGATAGACATGAGCACGAATACTGTCCGTCACCGCTTTATAGTCCGCTTTTCTAAAGGCTTCTCGAGTTAGCTCTGTCACTAATACCAATTCTTCTTCACCCGCTCTATCGACAGAAAATGCAGCACTATAACCGCTGCGTACAGCGTCATGCGCTTCACTTGCTGCATGCTCAATATCTTGGGGGTAATAGTTTTTCCCTTGGAAAATAACCAAGTCCTTATGGCGACCCGTTATATATAGCTGCTGATCCTGTAGCACTCCCAAATCACCCGTTCTCAAGTAAACTGGCTTACTTTGTTCACCATTGAGTTCGGTATAACTTTGTGCAAATACCTGCGCAGAAATATCCTCCAGTTTCCAATACCCTGACGCAACACTTGGACCTGCGAACCAAACCTCACCGACCTCACCTTCTGGTAATTGCATTTTTGTATTGGGATCAACCACACACACATGATGATCTTGCTCAGCATAACCACAGCTCACTAACTCACTTGTCAACACGGTGTGATTTTCATCAACTAAGTCTAATTTAAACGAACCAAGTGATGCTTTATCGCATACCAACATAGGCGGCTGATGGTCTCGTGTCACACCAGTAATGAATACCGTTGCCTCTGCCATCCCATAACCTGGGTAAAAACCTTGGCCATCAAAGCCACACTGTTCAAAGCGTGCTGAAAAGTCTCGCAGTGTATCAGCATTCACTGGTTCGGCCGCATTATACGCCACTTTCCATGATGACAAGTCTAAATTATCTAGCGCTGAGTCTGATATTTTTTTAGTACATAGGTTATAAGCAAAGTTAGGCGCGCCACACATGGTACCTTTGTAATCATGAATGGCTTGTAGCCAGTTGATCGGTTCTCTTACAAACGTCGCTGGAGACATTAAAGTCGAGCTTGTTCCCAAGTATACAGGCCACAAAATGGCGGTCACTAAACCTAAATCATGAAACAGTGGTAACCAATTTACAAATATATCTTCATGTGTCGCACTGGCAGTATGCGTGAGGTGCGTCACATTTCCAATAATATTCTTATGGGAAATCATAACGCCTTTTGGTGCCCCTGTAGAACCAGACGTATACTGTAAAAAGGCAACTTGCTCTAACTCAAGTTCACTACTTTTATAACGTTCGCCTAATGGTAAGGTGTCTACTGCTATTGGCTGTACTTGCGCTTGTAGTGCACTATCGTGTGCAAAACATTCATTAATTTTATCCATTTCACTTGAGATAGTCAGTGCGACTTTTGCATCACAGCTTTGTGCTACCTTCGTAATTCTATCTACTTTATTGCTCTTGCTGGGCGGGTATAGAGGAACCGCTATAATACCCGCAGCTAAACATGCATAGAAAGTAACGACATAATCTAACCCTGACGGAAACAAAAGTAATACACACTCACCAGGTTGTGCTCTTAGTCTAATTTGCTCGGCTCTTAACTGCACAGCCTCCCACAACTGGCTATGACTTAAACTTACTGGTGTTAAGTCTTTATCACTTAAAAAACGAAAAGCAATGTCATGTGGCTTATCGAGACTGTTTTTTTCAAGAAAATCTATAATCGTGTACTTCATGTTAACCCCTAATATGCGCCAGCTAGTTCTAATTGCTCAAATAAATTTTGGATACTTGTTTTTTCAAATTGTGAAGTACGCTTTTTCTTCTCGATAAACTCAAACATCGTGCCGGAGTTTTTATCTCTGAGTGTGAAAATCTGCTTCAACTGATCGCCATGAATAATATTGGTCGAAAACTGTAAACCAGTCTGCATTAAACGGGATTTTGCCTCTTCAACATCATCAACTTCAATGGCTACATGTTGTACACCAGGACCATACTCTGCAACAAACCTAGAAACTTGAGATTCTTTATTCGTACCTTGCACCAATACGATGGTAAAACCATTACCACATAATTCGGCAGCTAACATACCTGAGAACTGACCTTTTACTTCTCGTTGCTTTAGTAGTTCAAACCCTAAAATACCGCAGTAAAAATCAATAGCTGATTCTAGATCTAAAACCGCAATGGCCAAGTGATCGATACGTGTTGCATGATTTAATATCTGTTTCATTTTATTCTTCCTTACTTGCACATATAACGGCCGACTTATTGATCATGAGTTTTAATTTCTATTTTTATTCATAATCTTGGTTTAAGTGGCAATTAGTTAACTTCAATATTTAAAATTGTTCTCTCCACCTGCCGACTATGTGGCTATATACAGTCAGCAGGTTTATGGCTAATCTAAAAAGACAATTCCTGAACAGTGTTACGACTTACGTTACTGACTAATTTCCAACGCGTTGCCAACGATAAACCCAATTAAAATGTACTGGTACAGCGCCAGTCGTAAGCGGTTCACCCCACGCGGTCGCGTTGTATGTTGAAACCAATTTATTACCGTTGCTATGTAAAAACTTAAATTTACGTATATGACCAAACTTTAAAGTACTCTCGTCAGTCCCAATCAGTTGCAGTTGGCTTTTACAAAGATCTAGCTCTGTTACTAATACACCATCATGTTGCTCACATTCAAAGCTCACAATTTCTCGCTCATCTGTGACAGCCCAAAAACCACTAAAGCTAATTGGTCCAGCTTGAATAAGTATTTCACCATTCTCTTTGAACTCAACATCAACCATTGATAACCCATCCGTATTCTCAAGCGTAAAGCGACCAGGTACTAATGTGTTAGGATCAACGTACCCTTGCGTTAAGAAGTCATGCCCGTATATATCATTACTTTCATTTTGATAAATCGCACTGTAGCCACCAAGTACAGCTCCTGTAAACCCTAAGTCCCAGCTTATGCCATTAGCTAAAGCAACATGCACTTGTTGATCACTCTTATATTCCCAAGTGAATGTTTGAGTATTCTCTGCATTGTCACTACTTGGATCTATAAACGAAATCACGCCTGTATTTCCTTCATGAAAAACAATCTGGTGACCTGCACCATCCGCCGATGCACTAAAGCCTGCAGGTATTTTAGAATAGTAAGTCTCATTTAAGTTAATGCTAAGATCGCTTAACAGCGCAACTGACTCTTTTGTCACTATAGTATGGCGCTCTGTAACCTTAAACTGTGACAAATCTAATTGAGATGCGGTTAGATTGTCCGGCATAACTATCTTACGTGTGATCAGGTAATCAATAACGACACTATCACCGAGTCCACTTCTCAACACAACATCACTTATTTGACTTTCCACATCTAATAACACATCAGCTTCATTCGCCACTTTAAAGCGCTGTGGTTCACTTAATGTGGTACCTTCATGTTTATCAAATATGATGCTGTGATCCGATTGCTTAACAGCCCCAGACAAGCGCACATATTTGTGTGTTGAAGCAGTACTAATTGGAAGCAATAAATTAACCACATCATCATTTAAGACCATTTCCAAAGGGCGATCGAAATTATCTGATAACTTCAAAAACTGTTTGCCCGCATGCAGCTGTGTATCACTAAATTCATTTCTAACAACCGGCTCTGAAATCGTACTTTCGTAAACGCCATCTAAGTCACCGTCTGTTTTGATTTCCCAAGTTGCAGCACTGATATCTGAGCCGCTTAATGTAATTTGTTTTTTTGCACTCACATTACAATAATCTAACGGGACGATACCACATGTTCCATCGACGATATTTAGCGTCACGATCCCAGCAGAATCTAAGCTCCAATGAAATTTTTGAACGATGCCATCATGACTATACCGTCCTGTCTGTACTTGAGACTGTTGCACAAACGAGTTAGAGAAAACTTGATTAAAGTGACTCCCATGAAACTCTATCTGTGCCGTATCTCCCTTCCAGCTACCCAATAACGCATATTCACTTTTAACTTTAAATGCTTTTTTCTCACTTACGACTTGTGTTTCATTATATTGTTGGCTGCCGCACCCTGCAACTAACGCTAAAGCGCCTAATATAACCATGTATTTCATGTAAACTATCTCCTATTCATATTTATCGGTCAGCGACAGCAGAGTCACTATGTGCGCCTATTTATCGACAGTCACTCTCTGTGCTAATACGCCACTAAATAAACGATTTAAAAAACCAACTTCAGTGTTCGATAACTCACCCATTACCTCTTTTAACGAAATATATAATTTCACATACTGGTATTTCTCTTGGATCAGCTGAACCTTCTCTGACATTAACCGAGCGCGGTTATCTAACACTCGACTAAATGGCCCTAGACCACTGAAATATTCATCTTCTGAATTTTTCAATGCTAATTCTACCGCCTCAACAGCCAGTCCATTCGCAGCTAATGAGTGTGAAATTGCACGCAAAGTTCTATGGTTTTTCAATATTTGCTGCTTAACCTCCAACTGTTTAAGCTTTTTCATGTATTTCGCGCGTTCCATAGAAAGCTTTGCTTCACTGCTCGCAGAGCTTACACCTCCGCCATTATAAATTGGCATTTCCAAATACACGCCAATATTCCAGCCATGCCGATTTAATGTATCTGGGTGCTGAAAGTTGTACGTCGAATCGGTATTACTATCGGTGTAACTCAACCGACTCGTCACGGTAGGCAAGTGCTTCGCCTTTTTTGCTTTCCAATTCTCATTCGCAACCGTCAAATCTAAACTCGCAAGTTTAAACCCCCAGTTATTCTTAAACTTTTTTTGTAAATGTGTGATTGACTCAGCGGGATTATGCAGTACCGGTATTTCACCAGATAAAGCATGAATAGCATCTACATCAACTTGCGTGACTAAAGATAATTGCTCAAAAGCCAAAGCGAGATCATTTTTTGCAAGTATTTCATCAGACTCAACTTTGAGCTGCTGTGATTCTGACTCTTTCAATTCACTGATTTTGACTAAGCCCACCGCATAGCGATTAGTAATAATACTACTTTGCTTTTCATACGCATCTAGCGTCTCTTGAATAAAGAGTAACTTCTCTTGCGCTTCTACTACATCTAAGTATGCAGATAAAAAATCGCTGGTATAGGTAGACAATGCTTGTTGAAATTTGACTTTGGCCTGAGTCGAGCCGTACTGACTACCTTTATAATCATAGTAGGCTGGCAAATCAAATAATCGCTGACTCAGCCCTAATTCATATTCCGCAGCATCCGATGCTGATTTTTGCGCCCCTTTATATTGCAATAGATTATGAGTATCTAACGCCTGTGTTTGAGCATCATAACGCACATGCGCTGATAACTTTAACTGGGGTAATAGCTGCGCAAAAGACTGCTTCTCACCCTCTAACCCCGCCAAATATGCAACACGCTCAGCATTGACAGATAAGTTATTTTTAACCCCGTTACTGTATAACTCGATTAGCGTACTGCCATGAGCAGCGCTCATGTATGTCAGTGACATGCAAAGACAAATTAGATTAAACTTCAACGAAACCCCCTACCTCTAACGATAAATAGATCTATCTCACGAGTGAGATATTGAAATAATAAAGACACGCCATAATTGTTTGAAATTCTAACGCTGTCTACCAAATAAAAATAAATTAAACCTGCTCTGTTTACGCCGCTTTTATCGCAAACTGAGTTTCAAAATAAAGATTTAACTGAGCTATAACTTGATGAGGGTGCGTATCAATAAAAAAGTGCCCGCCTGAACATTCAACCTTAGAAAAATCAGAAAAATACATACCCCACATATGAATTTCTTCATCAGAAATAGCATCATCTTTACCAAATAACACGGTGACAGGCGAAGGTATATTCACGTTTCCTTTATAGCTATATTCCCCTGCGACTTTAAAATCAGACCTTAGCATTGGTAAATGCAACTCTATTAATTCTTTGTTTTCAAGAATTTCCACAGGTGTTCCTTTCATGTCTTTTAATTCTTGAATAAAATCAACATCAGGTAGCTCGTAAACCTTCCGACCAAAACATTTTCTTTGAGGACCCGCACTGCCTGATGCAAAGAAATGCAGCGGAGGCTTTAAACCCACTCGAATAGCCCGGATGATTAATTCAAAACCAATCCGACTTCCTAAACTATGACCAAAAATAATATAATCAGAGTGTAATATAGGTGCCAGTTCACTAAATAATGATTCAATTAATGATGCCATATCAGCAATCGGCTCTGCGGAAAAATGAGAGCCTCTTCCTGGTAGTTGAATAATATTGAGTTCAACATTATCGGGAAGCAAATCTACCCACGGATAAAAGACAGATACGCCGCCACCAGCATAAGGGAAGCAAATTAATTTGACATCTGCATTCGGTCGAGGTTTTGGCGTGACACACCATTTGCTCATTCTGCTCTGTTTCTTATTGAGAGTATACATGTCAGATTGCTCCATTAGTTTAGCGGTTGAATTAAATTCTCAAGGTCCATTTCCAACTGAGAATTGATTGCTTGTGAATGTAAAAATACACCGTCGGCACCATCCAGCTTTCCGCGAGAGTAACCTTGTTCATATGCCCATTTAACTAACTCAAGCTCTTTTCTAGATAGTGATTTTGCTACTGGCATGCTGCGATCCTTTGTCTTGTTATATAGTTTTACGTATCTTTTTTCATCAGACTCATTGAACATTGCTATTACACCTTTATAAGTAAGCACTATATAAAATGAACATACATGAGCTATTTAAATACGGCATACACATACTTCATTTTTCATATTTTTTAAGATTAGAGAGAAGTTATTTACGTATCGTCTTCATCTCGTCAACAGCACCTAGATTACACAGGAAACCTGAAAAGTTGAAATTATGAAATGTTATCTAACCTCTAAAAAAACACAAAATAAAACCAAGTAAACCATTGTTTTTAATACTTAAAATAAAAAATATAACGAAACCGAACATATAACAATTGCAAAAGACAAAAATATTAGTGCAATCCTCCATACTTTTTGATGCAACTAAAAAACAAATAGTACTGCTTTTCAGACTATCTGCGGCCGGTCGATTACTTTAAGTATTAAAAACCATATTAACAAGCATTGAGAAATTAAATAAAAACTTTAAAAACAATATCTAACAAAAAACAAAGCAGCAATTTTACAACGACAAAGCGTAAATTAGGTCTTTACCGTCTGCTTTTTAGCTTTTTCAAGCATGATTTACATAACCCCTTAATTGTCAGATCAGTCGTCACCTCGGTCAAAATTACCCTCTCTATTAATATCGTAAAATGAACGGCCAACTTTCACCGTCTGTACCTATAAGCACTTGGAATAAAAAAGGTAGTAGCAATTCCTGAGTGGCCGAACAATCTTGATTCTGATATAGTCTCGTTATTCAAAAATAATAATTAGCGACATGCATCGTAGACTGATGATACAACAAGTCATGATATGTCGAACATTTATCATGCAAGTGTTCCGTGTTTCATGACCTAAACAGGTCACACACTTGGCAAAACCACAATTTACTTGAGCAAAAGAACTATGGTAGAAAAACTAGATCAATTACTATTGGCCAGCGTTAACAATAAAGAACTGTTTCATATTGAATCATTTGAGTATAAATCACTTTTTCTTAGCTCAGTTCAACCAGACGATTCAAATGCTAGGTTTATGCCGTGTATTTTTATTGAAGACGAGCATGCAAAGCAATTTATTACGCGCAATATCACCAAAAGACAACTCAGTGAGATTTACCAAGCTGAAAATCATGTAATGATCGGTAAGTCTTGTATTATAAATTGTCTAAAATATGGGTCTAATGAATGGAAGAAAGCCAATACAACTATCGAGTCCATCGTTGAGCTTGGCGAAAATATCTCCGTTTCAGAAATGATTCAAGCACCGACCGTCTTTCCTACAGATGATGGTCATTACCAAATACTCACTGGGCACCGTCGATTTTTCGCATTAGTGTTTGCATATGGTTTCTCTCATGTTGCACAATTTAAAGTGTATGAAAACAAACCACTGCTATCGAAAGTAAAGCAATTCCAGGAAAATGCGAGTCGCGAAGACCTGCCTCAATACGGTAAATTACAAGCATTCTTGTCTGCCATGAGAGAAATCGACTCTCTAGATCAAGCACGCCTAAAGCTCGGAGATAAAAAGCTAACCGTTAAGGATAAAGCGAAGAATTTAGGGATTTCCATGGGTGCCTTTGATAATTATAATGTTTTGACTCGATACCCAGAAGTCATCGAAGCTTATGAAAAAGGCCTAACAAACTCATTTGTCGGTACAAAGAAAATAGTCTTAAAAATTGAAAACGATTACAAAGTAGAACACGATAAAAAGCTACTCAATTTATCTGACAGAAAGTATATTGGCGACCTCATTGAGCAGCAATTAGCGGGGAAAAAAGCCGCCAAGAAAGTCACCACAACTTATAACTTAAAGAATATTCACTCTGTCGATATTTTAAAAACATTACTTTTTAGCAATGTTGCAGATCTTAACCTTGAATTAGACTGGGATAATTTAGATTGGAATAATGCTCAAAGTGTTAACAATGCACTGTCTGAACTTATTGCTACGCTATCAAATCAAAAAGACAGCGACCTCTAACGAGACAATCATTACTATGCGAAAGCTTGACGGCCTTTTCGTCCAGTTTTCGCTATGTTAATGTGTCCTTTTATAAAGCCGCCGTAAGCAACCTGTTAGCAGGTCTCCACTCAACACACCTACATCCTCGAGCAAGAAACTTTAATCAACTTGATTGTATCAAAGTCGCCATGTGAAATTTGCGATGTTCTCATAAAACCTGAACCTTTTACAGGTTCAATTGTTGCATTTTATATAGATTAAAGCATTGAAATACGCTGCCTTATTGCTATAAAATTGCAAGTGGCTAGGTAAGTAAAAGGACGATATCATTAAATTCAAGCTTCTCTCGACGTCACAGTTCAAGAATGAGTGGATATTGTCAACGCTTGTATGGACGATAATTATCATGTTGTTATCGATACTTACGATCATCCATGATGCGCTCGTGCTCACTAAGCACCAATTTGACAACCACCCTTTATGGGCGCCGCAAGAGTGGGGACTATGGTACTTACTGACCCCTATAACATTTCGTTTACTCAATCATTTATACGATCCGGCTCAGGCAACTAAAAAACGACCCTATATTCTCGTTGGCTTAGTGATTTTTTGTTGCTCAATGACCTACCAAGCTATTTTTGATTTTTACTTTTACCATGATGAAATATCAAGAACCTTGGTCTACTTCGCGCCATCTCACCCAGTTGTGATTGGTATTATTATGGCGATATGGTATCACTTCCTAAAAGAACAACCGGCAACAGAGCGTCATGCTCAAACACTGTTAGTTGATAGCGGTAAAGATAAAGTAGCCTTACCGCTCGAAGACATCATAAATATTAACTCAGCCAGTAACTACGTCGAAATTTTTACCCATGAGAAAACGTATTTAAAACGCACGACATTAAAGGAAATTGAACAACGCTTGCCAGCCAAGTACTTTATACGCACCCACCGTTGCCATCTTATTAATATAAACTATATAACGCGCATACACACTTCCCCAACTGGCAGTCTCAGTATCGTGATGAAAAATGGCCAACCGGTCAACCTGAGCAAAACCTATAAACATCAAGTCAAAAAACTCTGGCATGATGCCGCGTAATTGCTGTTCTCAAGAGCACTCTGATACGCTCCTCCCAATACCATAGGGATGAATAGCACGATTATATAATTCCTCCCAAAACTCGTCCCAATCATCCCTAATGCTTTGAAGTAGTTAGTTTGTTTATATTTAATAACTAGAAAAATCATACCGAGAGAAAGGAGCCGGTTTTGTATACTCGTTTCAAGCATCTATGTCGCTACTTATTTATAGGTTTGGCGACATGCATCACCCATAACGTCATAGCTAACACCACAAGTATGAGCACACCCAAAGTCCTCAATGCTGACCACTGGGCTCAATTCAGTGCCCAAAACGCACTAGACATTATTGAAAATGTCCCAGAGTTTACCCTGGTAGAAAAGCCCAGTGAACGGGGCTTATCAAACGCCACTGTTAATATTCTTATCAATGGGGTTCCTTCAATCCCAGAGCATAGCTCTCCCCAAGCGTATCTCAAGCAAATACCCATTGATCAAATTAAGCGTGTTGATTTCTATAACACCAATCACCCTTACTCTGTTGCAAGCCAATTCTCACAATTGATCAACATCATTACCCATAAAAATAATAGTCAAACCACCCTATACACTGAATTTGCGCAACAAGCAGATAAAGTCATGTTAGATAATATCGCACTCAAAATAGCCATGCCTTGGCAGGGCTGGAATCATCAGTTTAGTGCCAATAGCCAAAACACACGCTATATATCAACCGCTGATATCTATGAACAGACTCCAGATAATATAGCCAATCACATCGGGGATGAATCATATAAAGAAAAAGATAAAAGCCACTCGCTCAGTTTGACTAGCCGCTTAGAAGATCAAAAAAACTTGCTGCAACTTACGATTAATAATGAAAAAAACAACTATCATGAAAGTACGCGCAATTTATTTTCTACAAATTCAAAACAGCTATTTCTAGAAAATACTCAAAAGTCACAGCTAAACGTTGGCGTCGACTGGCAATATAAAGGCCTGAGTACATGGCAATTACACAGTGTGGCTTCACTTAGAAATATGCAGGATAAAACCCATACTCACGCTACATTTTTCAATTCAACAACACATAGTCGCCCACAGGACTCGAGTGTGTTTATGCAAACTCAAAATTGGCGTGAACTGGCAGCAAAAGTCATATTGTCTCAACCAACCCATGCCTTATCACCCGAGCTAGGTATTGCCTATAGTCGTAATGAGCTCATAGCGAATACATTACCATCCGAGGCACAATCACCACACTATATATCCAGCGATATACAAGAAATTCGCTATGAACCGTATGTCAAATTACAGTATGCATTAAATCAGAATTGGCAAGTGTACGCGCGAATCAATGCTGAAAGCGCCAAGTTAACAACCCAAGGGAGTGACAGTTTCGAGTTTAGCAAAGTGTATATTAAACCGTTTGTAAGACTCAGTTTTGATAATAAAAGTACTGTATCTATTTCAGCGACATTGAAGCAACAAGTCAAACAACTTGATTTTGAACCGTTTATAGCCAGTGAAGAATCAAACTATGACAGGGCATTCATCGGTAACCTTCGCTTAAAGCCGATGAAATATGATGAGCTTGAAATGCAAGCCAATTACGTACCAAACACACTCGTCAACATTAACCTAAACACCTTTTATCAATGGCAACGTGATATCCACGAGTACACTTTATTGTCTGACACTGAAGTTGGCATTGGTAACGCAGGGTCCGCCCAGTATTTTGGTACTGATTTACAAATAACACTTCAAACCGATAAAATTGTACCCAATAGTCGTTTAGAAATGACGCATACTTATCGACATGCCACATTTAACGATTCAATAACAGGTAAAAGAGCTATTACAGGCCTTACCCCACAGCAGTTAAACTTAGACTTTAAACAGGATTTCAATGCATTATCTTGGGGAGTACATTACCAAAAAAGTCATGTTTATACTGAATACTATTATGACGAAATTTACACTGAAAAAACGGCTCCACAGTTGAGCTTTTTCACTGAATTTAATTTCAACACCACTACACATATGCGCTTTAATCTCGCGGCTTTCGGACGTGATAAAACGGAATTTAAGCGGCAGGTTTTCGCTTTAAACCGAGCTAACAGTCTACTTAGGAACCACTTATATTATGATGTAGCTAAACCAAAGATGTCACTCACTGTGACACTGAAACTATAGTGTCTTTATTGAGTTCACCGCCTCCAACTCCTCTGCTGCTATTAAGAAAAGCAAAGGAGTTTAATGCAAATTACACAACAATGTAAAAATGGGTTAATTTAAATAAAATAGACCAACTCACAACATCTTGATAAAACCACGTTACAAAGCACAAAAAACACTCATAATAATAATGATTTGCAATATCACTTGTGTTAGCATAATCCCATAAATACAAATAAAAACAATTCTTAATTAAAGGAAACCATGAAGTTCTCTACTCTCTCTATTGCAATGCGCGCCACTTTTTTATTACCCGCAATAGCGCTCTCAAATGCCACATTAGCAACCGAAGCGGATAAAAAAAACGATGAAAAAATTGAAAGCATCATCGTTACTGGCCATAAAATAGCTCGTAGCTTACAAGAAACCACCACCAGTGTTGCAGTGTTAACCGCTGAAACAATTGAGCACCAACAAATCAACACCTTTACAGACGCTCTCGTTAATACTGCTAATGCACATGCAACCGACTATGGTTTTAGTATCCGTGGTATTGATGGCTCAAACGTCTCAGGAGACGGGCATAGTGCCCTTGCCAGCGTTTATATTGACGGCGCCCCCATCCCTCAAGGACTCATTCGAAATGGTACTTTTTCTACATGGGATGCCACACAAATAGAAATACTTCGAGGTCCACAATCTACCTTGCAAGGGCGTAATTCGTTAGCCGGAGCGGTGATCTTAAATACCCAACAACCAAGCGACGACAAAGAAGGACAGTTTAAACTGACCCTGGGTGAAAATGGTAAGCAAGAAGCTGGTATTGCCTTAGGAGGTGGTTTAATAGACGATGAGCTAGCTTTTAGATTTAGTGGCGAAGAGAAGCGTTACGATGGCTCCATTACCAACCTATACGATAACAGCCACTCTGACACGGACAGCGAACATACATATCGTCTTAAACTCCGTTATGAGCCGGCTGGTATCGAAAACCTATCAACGATGCTCAGCGTTATGAATGCAGAACGTAAATATGGAGATGCTAACCTGACTAAGGATGCTGGAGCAGATACCTTTAGCAATCGCTCAACCTCTTATAACGACACGCGACAAAGACAAGTCAAAACAGATTTAATCTCCTTGTCTATCAATTATGATATCAATAACCTCATCTCATTGGCGTCTTACACCACTTATTCAGATGTTGTTGAAGTCTACTCATGGGATTCAGATTATCCCCAAGGTTATGGCAACACTCCGGTAGTTGATACAGGCAGTGCAACCTTCTATAACAACGAAGAAAAAACGCTAACGCAAGAATTCAGAATTAACTTTGACTATGATAATTTTAGCGGTGTTGCAGGCGCGTATTATTTCAAAAGTGAACAGGAAGAAGTGAGCACCGGCCTTAACAATTATTCATTGGCTCGATTAGGGCTATCGAGTAGTGCTTTACAGTCTCAATATAAGCTCAGCCCACAAATCGCAGACTTAGTTTTAGGCCAATATGCTGATTTTAACCCTGCAAAAACAAGAGTCTACTCATTAGCAACCAGTAACATTACCAGCTATGCCCTTTTCGCAGATGGCGTTTGGCATTTGAACGAACAATGGGACTTACTTGCAGGTATTCGTTTTGATAGAGAAAAACAAGAAAATGCCAGTGAGGCACAATACGATATTCTTAACAAAAGCGCCTTACCCAACCCCAGCAGTTATATCGGTACTCCGTATGAAGGGATAGTACCGCTGATCAGTGGCATAAACGCGCTGGTCGTGGGTCTTGCCGACAGTGCATCACAAGTCGCGCCATTAAGTGATGCTTCATTCAGTACCGTATTACCAAAGGTCGGTGTGAGCTATCATGTAAATGATGATATTTCAACCACACTCACCTTCCAAAAAGGCTATCGTTCTGGCGGCGTTGGTGTAAACCAAGCTCGTGCAAATGTATTTGAATATGAACCGGAATCAACAGATAACTACGAACTCTCAGTGCGTTCTACTTGGTTAGATGGTAAGCTCACAGCCAATGCAAACCTGTTTTATTTAGATTGGAAAGATCAACAAGTATCAGTCCAACTCTCACCTAATAACTTTGATATACAAACGGTTAATGCCGGCACTTCTGAAGTAAAAGGATTCGAATTAGAGCTCAATTATACGATCAGTGATAACTTAAAAACCTATGCTGCAATTGGTTATGCAGGTACAGAATTTACTGATTTTTCAATTAAGATCCCCAATCAAAATGGCAGCAACACGGAGTTTGACTTATCAGGTCGTCAATTTCCTGCACCACAAAGAACGCATAATATTGGACTCACTTACCAAGACTCCGTTGGGTTCTTTGCCAATCTTAATGCCAGCTATGCCAGTGAATCACCAAACAGAGCAAACCCATACCGAGATGGTCTAGAACCAGGAGATCTGTATTTTGATCTCACAAATGACGCAAGAACAGTCGTTGATATGCAACTAGGATATGAATGGGATAACTATGGGGTTTACTTAGTGGGCAAGAACATCACTGATGAAGAATATTACGTCGCGCATAGAGCACGTAATCCTCGCATTAGTAAACCAAGAGAGTTGTCGCTTACATTCCGTGGTAATTTTGATTGGTAATAAAAAACCGCCCGTAAACAGCGGCTTTACAACCGATAAAAAGATGCTCAGTTAAATGGCATCTTTTTATCGTTTCAACAGTGAAATGAATACAACAATAACTTGAAGGAATAGGAAAAACAATGAGCTACTTTTTTTTATTACCCGCTTACTGGCTATGCGGCATATTGCTCTACGGCGCCAGTCCAAGGCAACAATTTAGAACTGAGAATCAAAAAACGCCAACACGCATGGTATCCCTCTTATATGCCAGCATACTCATTATTGTCACCATAGCGACTTTGATGTTCTTTGAACTGAGCTTTTTTATCGCTGTACTTTACACTGTATGTTTCGCCATGTTTTTTATTCCCGCAGCTGTTTTCTTATTGGCACATAAACCCACTTGGATTTGGTCAAGTCTAATAAGTGTCATAGTCCTAAGCGCTTTCTTTCAACTATTAGGAGCACGCTATGTGGCATAAAACCTTTGCAGGTCTGATAAGTGGCCTCATCTTCATGGTCTTAGTGCCCAGTAGTTTAAGCCTATTAATGCCTAGTCAAGTCGGACTGATACTGGCATTGGGGTTGATCTTCGCGCTATCTTCGTGGGCTGGTGTCATGACATGGTGCTATGCCGCTAATACGAATAAACAAGCTTGGGGGCGCGCAGCGAAAGCCGCCTTACCAGTTATTCTCATATTTACAGGTATTTTCTTCACTGCTGCGGGGCCAACAGGATGAATAAAACAACGTTAAAAAACCTCACCCATGCACATGCTTGGCTCGGCCTGATTATTTCAGGCGTACTCATGATCGTTTTCGTATGTGGTTCTATTTCATTATTCCGCCACAATATTATACATTGGGATAGCCAATATCATGCACCTGACCCACTCTCTGAACAAATCGTTCCTATCTCAACAATTTTAGACAAAATAGCAACTCAAGAGCACAACATACCGGCCCATCATGGCGTACTAGTCTCAATTCCACAATCAGATCAGCCCTATTACTATACCGCATTCGAAACAGAAACCGCCGACGGTCTGCATATTGACCATCAACTCAATTTTGATGCCAATACCGGACAACTACTCCCTTATAATGGCGAAGATTTTTACCTCAGTGATATGTTGTATCTTTTACATATCAGTTTACTACTCCCTTACGGTACTGAGATAGTCGGCGTGATCACCTTGTTGTTCTTTGTCATGGTTATGTCTGGTATTTGTATTGTGCTGAAAAAACTAGTCAGTCACTTTTATCAATATAGACTCAATAAAAACAAAGATATTTACCATGATGGTCATACCCTTATTGGCGTATCCTCTTTACCTTTCACCTTCATCTTTGCATTGACCGGGGTCATGTTTAATCTCAGTATTGTATTGCAGGCTGGATTTGGTTTCGCAGTATTTAAAGGAGATATCCCTGCACTGATCAAAACAGCTGGATTCTTCGGCCAACCTAACGTTGAATATTCTGGCAACCCAGTCAGTAATACCCACGCCAATGCTATTCTTAAAGATGTTCAGGAAAAATATCCTAACCATAAAATTGCACGATTAAACTTTTTTGCCATGGGTGACGAAAATGGCGAAGTCGAAGTGCGTTTAATCGAACATAATGCCCTAATACCAACCACGCATGTTATTTATTCACTGAAAGACGCCTCTTTGATCAGTGAATATCATGCTCAGCAAGCACCGACTGCAGCCACATATACTGTACTAAGTAGCCTGCATTTTGGAGAGTTTGGGGGGATCACCTTGAAGTTTATCTACTTTATTCTTGGTTTGGGTTGTTGCTATCTCATCTTAACGGGTAATTTATTGTGGCTTGAAAAGCGAGAAAACAACCGCCAGCAAAGTAAACGCGGATTAGCCTTTGTGAAAGCAATGACATTAGCATTATCAACTGGGACTTTAATTGCCGTTGCTTGCAGCTTTATAGGCGCTAGATTTGCCCCCTTCAGTTGGACACGGACCGATTTACTGCCAACGCTATTTTTCTGTGCCATCGGCATTAGTCTGTTACATGCACTCTTTAATAGTATGCAACGAAAGGCCATTCGCCAGGCAATGGTGCAGCAACTATTAGCCGCAGCGGTACTCTTTGCGATATGTCCTTTTTATGACTTGATCCAAGTGCTATTTGGGCACGCTCCACATCCGTATTTACTGTTAGATGTCATTTTAGTCAATTGCGCCTTGTTACTTGTCGCCCTATTTTGTTTTTCACTCGGTAAGCATCAACATGCCACAAGCGGCGCATCAGCCTCAGAGTCAATCACGTTAAAAAGCTCAGTAAGTTAAACAGTACCACTAAAAAATGGCGTATTTCTCAATACGCCATTTTACATTTCCATCAAGCGACACAGAAACAATCAGACTGGGTTACTCTGCGTAGCCAATTTGCCATACAGCAATAGAGCCAGAAATTTCATTACCAATGATCAATAAAGGCTTACCCGTTACGCTGTTCTCAGCTGAAACAAAGGCCATGCCCTCTGGCGCTAAGTCCCCTGACACATCTTCACCTTCCACAGTGCCACGATTAAAAAAGTAATCAACAAAATGTACGCTATGAGGGTTCGTGACATCATAGACCATGACGCCCCCCATTCGCTCTAAACCAATAAACGCAAATAAACGTCCGCCAACTTTCCCTAAAGTCAATGCTTCAGGCTCTGCCCCTTTGGCATCAGAGCGTGTATCACCTTCATTTTCATCTTCATCATTGTTAAACGCCTCTCCATGCACGGATGCCGTAATTCGCGCTACCTGATCCCCTGAATCAAACACTTGAAGGCCATTGGCATCCCAGATAGAAAACGACCGAGCGCCGTAGGTATACAGTTGTTCATATTGACCATCATTATCTGCATCACCTTTGACGGTAGTGACTTTTAAACGGCCAATATCATCATTATCATTATTTAAATAGGCAAAGTTATTGGCTAGCTTTAAATCTTTTGCGCGTACCTCATCAGTGTATGCTAGGCATCCATCATCTTCATCAAACTCTAATCCCCCTTTGTTGACACACTCAGCACTGTCTTTTGCTGCAAAAAAATACTCCCGACCATCCCCTTCATTTGCAGTAACAATAAAGTTTGCCCCTCTCCAGGTATAACTCGCCACGGTGTCAGGCTGGTACATTCCCATCAACCCAGGGTAAGAACTGAAGTTAATTCCGCCATCTTTGTCCGATGCGTCCATCGTCAAGCTTGACCAATCTTTATAGCCCAGACCCAGCAGCTTAATACTGTGATCGGTCAAGTCAACGACAGCTAAGCCATTATTTTCTTGCAACGACACATAGGCATAACGGTTATCGTTGGATACAGTGACATATTCAGGTTCTAAATCCATCGCCACGGTCGTATTAATCAATTGACCATTAATTGTCCGGCCAGACGGATTAGCAAACATCATTCCCTGATCCTCTAATTCAGCCTTTTTATTGTTGTACGCAGAAAACCCTATGTGGGTTGCGGTGTCTGCTATTTCGCCGTTGGTAACGGCAATAACACTAATGCTGCCTTCTGGGTCAATACTATAATCTCCCGCAGGTTCACCTTCATTTGCCACAACCACCTTTGCACCGTCGTGGCTAAATGTCACCATATCTGGTAGTGCCCCCACTTCTACATTTTTTATAAAACTTGGGATATCTCCTGCAATATCATAAAAGGCTATTTTCCCTACCTCTGAGGCTCCCCCTGATGCCATTGCCACCGCTAGCAATTGGTTATTTTCATCAATTGCAATGCTGTTTGCATCCCCAGGGGTGTGGTCATTTAACAATATGGTTATCGTGCTATTCAGGTTTGTGGCGGTCACCACACCTTGCGCATTTTTAGTTAGACCGGTTTGAGCTAGGTTTGTCATAGGTAAAATATCAACCACAGCCGTTTCACCAGAACTATTAATGGCATATATCCACTGTTTTTTCGCATGATATGCGACAATCTCTGCAGCACCTTCTGGGCTTTGCGCATTTAACACTCCACGACCGACTAAGGTAATGTCAAGTGCAGCATTGCCATCTATACCATCTTTACCAGCTTCACCAACTGTGCCTTGCGCACCGCTTTGACCATCCATACCAGTGATACCATCATCACCATCGAGCGCGCAGCCCGATAAAATAGTCAACAAAGAAAGTGTTAGTAGGATATGTTTGCACATGGAAAAGACCTCAAATAAGTTATACCAAATTGTGTGGTTGCACAGTCCATCATACAAAGGTGACTTATTGGTTACGTATATTTGGCACTTTTATGGCAGTGTCATAATAAAACTAGGTCTTCTTGCTTGTCTCCTATTTCAAAACACGTAAATTTCGCTACAATCACATCATACTAAAAATAATAAAGGCCACAGCCAACTATGCCATTGCTTTATCTTATTATTTCGCTTGTTATATTAATGCTAACTGGGTGTGCAAAAACTCCATATCAGGTGAAACACAGTAATGACTCCCCTGTTCCTACACAAACCACCGAAACTACAACACTGCCCCAGAACAAAAATATTGTCACGGTTAAACCACAAGACGTAGACGATGTATGGCAACGAATCGCATTACAATTGAGCTTCGCACCATCCCAACATAGCAGCGTACAACAGCGAATTCAGTGGTACCTAAAACATCCAAACTACATGCATGAAATAAGCCGCCGAGCAGCCCCCTTTTTATATTACATTGTGAGTGAAGTTGAACGTCGAAACCTTCCAATTGAACTCGCTTTAATGCCATTAATTGAAAGTGACTTTAATACTGCTGCGTATTCCCATAAGCATGCATCTGGTTTATGGCAACTGACGCCTCTCATTGCAAAACACTATGGGGTAAAAATAGGACCTTGGTATGATGGTCGCCAAGATATTGTTGATGCAACCCATGCAGCGTTAGATTTTCTCACCTATTTACACCGACGTTTTAACGGCAATTGGTATCATGCCATTGCCGCCTATAATACCGGTGAAGGCAGGGTGGCACGGGCAATTAAAAACAATCAAAAACAAGGAAAACCGAGTGACTTCTTTAGTTTAAAACTCCCACAACAAACGCGTCATTATGTGCCTAAATTATTAGCCGCGGCAGCCTTATTACGCCAGCAAGAAATGGAGTTTCCTCCCATCACTAATCAAGCAGTGATAGACGTTGTACCGCTTAAAAACGGCGTTATACTCACTGATACGTCTGCATGGCAATCTCTTGAATCGCTCAACCCTGGATATACTCGATTTCCAGCACTCCTTGATGGCCCGCAGCATATTGTAGTCAAAACAGCGGATACGGCTAGCTGGCATACTTACGTTGCACAGCAACCTTTGATGCCCAAGCAACAATGGCAGCAATACACCATTGTCCGCGGTGACAGCTTAAGCGTCATAGCGCAACGTCATGATTTAAGTTTGGCACAACTAAAAACCTTCAATCAACTAACTAGCTCTCGCATTCGCGCGGGAAAAACACTGATGCTGCCCATTTTAGCAGACAAGAAAATTGACTATGCCGTCAAGTCGGGGGATAGTCTATGGCGCATTGCTCGCACATTTAATGTCACAGTCAGTAAATTGATGCAATGGAACAGCCTATCCAAAGAAACTTTACGAATAGGGGATAAGCTCACCGTATTCCTCGCACCGCTATAAAGGGTTCGCATTATGATAAATGATCCCACTCCACCAAGCACTGAAACCGTGCGCAACGTGAGAATTAAGAGCAAGCCCAGGCTAACTCGCTCAAAAGTGAATACCATGTTGGCACTCTGTGCAATGGCCATTTCCGCCGCCTCATTTTATGCCACCTACCTGCAAGCAAAAGCATCTCAACAACAAGTCGCTGCCGCTGAACGACAACTTAAAGCGGAAACTTGGCCTTGGTTAAAAATGGGCTACTCCAATTTTGATATTAATGAAGAACAGCAAACCATTAATATGAATATTCAGAACTCTGGCACTGGACCCGCGATTGTTCATTACATTGAATATATTTATGAGGGTAATCACCATTATGATATTTTAGAATTGCTCAATGATTGTTGTAACTTGGATGCTTATCAACAAGCACTCTTAGACATTGAGCATCACAATTCCGATATTAACTACCGAAATGCATTTGGCTGGTTGGTCTCCAGTACCACCAACAATATATTGTTAGCCAATGGTGAGCAATACCATGTATTCACGATGCAAAAAACCAACTTCAATACCGGTTTATGGCTGCAAATCGATCATAAAATTCGTAAAGTCGTCGCAAAAGCATGTTATTGCTCCGTACTAAAAGAATGCTACACCGTCGATCAAACCTCACATATTGAAGAGGTATCCCACTGCTCTTTACCATCTTTATCTAAAAATATGAGTACTCATGGCACCCAAAAACTTTAACTTTATTGCGAACTTGAAACAATTTGAAGGGCAAATTAATCACTTATACCTCGACAGTCGCGGTAACCCAACCATTGGTATTGGTTTTATGATGGCGAACATACAACAGTTTTGTGCACTCACCCTTTACACTCAACAGCATGAACTGGCGACAAAAGCGCAAAAAAAAGCAGAATATAACCGTATCTCTACACTACCAACAGGCTATAAAGCAGCTTGGTACGGCACACACTGCCAGTTACATTTATCGGACCCACAGTGTGAGGCGATATTGCAAAAGCATTTAACCCAATTTGAGCAAGAACTCAGCGCCATATTTAGTAAAAAGAATGGTTATAACCGTCCCTTTAAAGCACTTCCTCAGCCCGTGAAATATGCGCTTTTAGATATGGCATTTAACTTAGGCAGCCATCACTTAGGTCAGTATTGGCCTAAGCTACATAATGCGATAAAACAGCAGGATTGGCACTATGCGGCACAAGAATGTCACCGCAAACACATCCAAAAAGCCCGTAATGATGCCACAGCCCAATTATTTCTGGCAGCAAAAGGACAACAAAAGAATAGCTTAATGCGACTACCGCGACTACAGTGGTTACTTAATAAATTGCGAACAAAGAAATGCCTTCGCTAAACATATCAACGCAAAGCAAAGCAATATGACAATAAACACACCTTTCATTGCTCTTAAAGTGGACAGAAAGCTCACTGGATTTATTCGGTATGTCCTGAATCACCACACCCATCAGTTGTGCGAGGTTATTCAATAAAATAAACATCATTCGTATATTCGCTTCGTCACACCTTGATGAGCTACTTAAATATCACCTGCTGCGTGCTACGTGTATAAGTACGTATTTGTGGTGCAGTCCATTGCTGTTGTTTGAGATATTGTGTCGACACTTGCATGGTGTTATCTATATAGCGCGTAGTCGATTTCACTTGCGTGATCCCTTCTTCGCTACCTGTCACGGTTTCATATGCCGCAAACCCACCATCAGATAATCGCTTTATCGTTCCCTGAGTGTAGAAACTTGCCGTCGTAAAATAATAAAATACAACTTCTTGCTTTGCATCATCCCAAAAAATTAATGACTCCCCTCCATACATACCCGCATTAATTGAATGTAAAGTTCGCACAGCGGTACCATTTAATGCTCGCTCCCAATGACTCACATCTTGCATTGCCGGTTTCCCTACAGGCACAGCAAAGTCAGCCTGCCACCCCCCTAAAAAGGGTTGCAAGAACGCAAGTTCATCAACCAAGGTCTCATTTTCGGCTGCGTGAGCGGTCACGCCAAAACACATAATAATGACCCAAGAATATAAGCTTTTCGTTACTCTGTTCACCGAAATACACCCCTTCTAAAATACAGTTAATATCTTATATTCTCATTCTAGCGCAATTTTAAAAGACGACATTGCCTATTAGGTATTCACACTGAACATAATAAAACGCTAAAAATTAAATTTTAGCGTTTTATTATGTCCCTAACTCATGCCTCTAACCCATGTCACTACCTAACACAATCTCCAGCTACTGCTTTTTGTCTGCAGAAAAATACTTACGGCGCAGTAAATCATGAACCACCAGCTCTTGCTCTCGGTTATATGCCTTGAACATCCGGTTATTATGCATATGTAAAATGGATCCTAATAAAGAGTCACGACTACAATTGAGCTGCTCATCTTCAATGAGTACATTTAGTTGTGCCACGCATGGTGCAGCTTGTTGCTGCCATTGCGCTAATAAATCGAACAAAGCCTGCTGCACTTCATCACACTCATGCGCTTTGTCTGTATGTAACTTTTCAAAATCATCATGCAACTGACCTTCATATTCTCTAAATCGATTGCCTAATTGCTTACGTAATACGCTACTTTCGTTGAACTCCCGGCCAAAGCCATCACGCAGACTGCTGATCAACTTAAACTTCTCTTCATCGCTATAATGAAACAATGAGAGTAAGCGGTCAGTATAACTTAGCGCCATACGCCAGCGTATTCCTTCATCATATTCATCTATCAATCCACATGTTTTCGCTATCAATGCACTATCAAACATAAACAATGATTCAATCAATGCCATTGACTCAGGCCCGCCATAACGCTCAACCTCTCGTTCATATGTCATTAGCTCAACTTTATGTAACTCGCCACTTTCAACCATCGGATCTAATAACGCATTTAGCTTAGGTAAGAGAACACCGCAGAGTGTGGCTGGATCGCCATGAAAGCGCAGACGCAAATGCCAATCTGGATCACCATAGCGAATAAAAAACCACTTATCATAAAGCGCATTATTGTCTTCTATCAGGGGTAACAATTGCTCACTCAATAACTGTTCCACTAAAGAATTGCCTGAATACACTTTAAGACTTAACCACTGTGAACCTGCACTAAATCGGCGTTTAATCGGCGTGGCCGTAATATTGGCTAGAGGATTATCCGCATAATGACTATGTGGTGTTGCCAGTTCATTAAAAAATGGCACAATCACTTCATTGTTGTAATGTAAACCTTGCGCATCCATAGTACGAGATTCAAACTGCGCATACAGTACTTCTTTTAATTCTATTCTTGTTTGTCCTTTTGTTTCACTCAACAGAATATCGAACATGTCTGGACTACGTAAATCTAGGTTTAAAACATTGTCTGACATCGCATAGCTCACCAATGGATCTAATTGGTATTTGCTTAACAAGACTTCTAATTTTGCGTGTTCAAAATGACCATTTTTAGCTATATCTTCAAAGTGCTTACGATCGATCCGCCATGTTTTTTCACTCAAAATTAAATTGTCTAGCATAATGCGTGGCACGAATGCAGCTCGTTCTGTACTACTGGGCATACTAAAATGAGGCGCTCGACCGTCTTGGTGCTGCAACATACATAAAAATTTATAAGCACTCAGACTACGGTTTGAATAATTATGTGCACATGATAAGCGTGGCACCACTTGTTTATTCAAACGCTTGCTCCATAGCTTTACCTTTTGTCCTTCTACCCAAACATATAGATCACTCAATGGGATCTGATACTCATGCGCGAGACTACTATCCGCCATAAAGACAATTTCATATTCTCGCAAATGCGGTCTGGCAATAACATTGCCTGGCCGACCTTCAGGCATATGTACAACTTCTGCAAAAATCACATCTGGGGAGTGCATTTGCTCTCGCTTTAGCTCCCCAATAACATCTGCTTTTAAAGAGTCATCTAAGTGACAAAAGCGGCCCAACAAATTCGCAGACGATGGTCCGTAGCAGCCATTTAATTTAATGATCGGGTTTTGCTTCTCATCTTGATACAAACTCATCATTGCTGCAAAAGAACTTGGGTATTTACTCACAGCTCCTTTGTTGGTTACTTTAGCTTTTAATTCTTTGCTTTTGAGTGTAATACTGGTGCGACTGCGGTTTTCAGGCAAACTGATCGCGTCTTCAATTATATTGTCTAGCACGCTAATCTCAGGGACCGTGGCATTACCTTTTCCTGAACGTGCTAAATTAAGACCTGCTACTAAAGGCGCTTCATAACCGGTTTCGTTAGACACACCAATGCCTGACTCATCATCCAAAATGACATCTAATGGCACAAACTGCCCTTCGAACCGCGCGTTAAACTTGGTTGAGAACTGATTTAGGGCACTTTGCTCTGGTGACAAGCTTAGTCCCGAGAGCAGCTCTAATTGCTTTTGAAAACGCGAGAGTTCCATCTCACTTAAATGGCAAGTCTCAAAGCTGCGATAAATATCAGACTGAAACAGTTTATTTTCTTGCGCTTTAACTGGCAAATTCTCAAAATGGGTGAGTAACTGTTTATAAGGCGTTATTTCACCACTTTTTTGCTCATCTAACCTCTCTATTTGTGACAACGCCGTCGCCAAATGATCGGCGGTCTCTCGCTCTTCAATATCCTCAAGTGACTTCAGTAAAGCGAGATCAGGAGCGTCCCCTGTAAGTGGCAGTGGAATATCAGCAAGTAGGATCCCTTCACTAATCAAGTCTTGAATATATGCTTGCACATCTTCACGCTCAGCTTCTGCGTAGTGGTCACAGAATGCGTCAACCAAACCATTTAAGCTTAAGCCTGAACTCGCTTGGTCTAACGCAAAACAAAAGTATTCATCACTTTCCACTGCGCTTAATCGGTACTGCATACTTTCATCAGACATATAAGTTTCGATATATCGACACTGTTCTGCAATAAAGTAATGTGATGGGTTGGGTTTATAAGTCAATGTATCTGAATGCGATGCATGCTTAATAAAATGCTCTTTCAATGCCGACAAATAGAACATGTCAAGTCGTGTCTTACGACTATCTTGAGTATGGTCACTCGCACATAACTGTGTACTATCCGTAACCATGCCTTTATGAATGCCCGAAAATAAACCGAATGGCGTAGGCCGTGAACACATTCTCACCATATATTTCAGTAGCGCTTTTGCGACCTTTTTACCCTGCTTTGATTCTGGCTTAGAACGCCACTGTTCAATGCGCTCAAGTAGAGACGGACTCGCTAAGTATACTGCCTCTTCAACGCCAGGCATTGCTAGCCAATTGCTCAATACTGTATTGCTATCAACCTCTGGTTCTGAAAATGACGTTAAGTGCTCTACCGCTAGACGTGGTATACGTACTACAAAAAAACGACTATTTTTTAAAGTCTTAGGCTTTTGATTCACTTTATTTTTATTTAACACCTTCATCTCCTATGACATTAACAAGCAATCAGACCAACTTACATCATCATCTAAAAAGCTAATGAGCCCAATACCTATCCCCGCATAGCCCATCAAGAAACCGAAGTCTTCACTATGTGTTTTATCTAATCCATTAAATGAATACAATGCTTCAATACCCCGTTCATCATATTGCTTCAAACTATATTCAAGCCAAGTATTCATTGCATCACTTAATACTGGGTGGGGCATAATGTGATTCAATTGTTGATAAATTGTCACTAACCCAACAAAACCATGACACAACCCCGCATCAATGATATGCCCTGACTCAGCATCTCGATGTGCACTGTGTATTGCGATTTCTAATGCCTGTTCAACATAATGAGGTCGGTCAATGGCTTTTCCGACACGCGCCAAAGTCAGCGCGATAGTAAGATCTCCATAACACCAGCCTAATCTAGACTCATACCCTTCACCTGCACATGAACCAAAGCAAGCATTTGCTGCTTTGTCTGGATTTTGTTGTTCCAGCAACCAATCGCAACCTCCCAGCAATAGTTCTGTAACTTGTTCTTTTAATTTAGGAATGTGTACAGCGGGTAACAGAGCAGCAATAATACCGGGTACCCCATGAGCAAGGCCCAAGTTATATTCAGGACCACGGTGAGAGTCTTCATCTTTATCAAATCGATAAACAGACTCTGAAGGTTGTGACCAAGTAATATGGCCACTGTCTAGCTTTGTAGATACGCTTGCTAGGCCATTAACAATCACCGTATACAATTCCGTTTGATCAGTAAAACGCGCTCTTCTAGCGGCATAGGGCGCATAACCTGATAAGCCCAAAACCATCTCTATTTCGCCTAACCATGGGTTATGCGCTAAAGACTCAACAAAAAGCGCATCAACATCTTCTAATAAATCGGCATCATAATCATCTTGATTCGCTTGATTTAAATACTCTAATACCCATGCTTGACCCGCAAGCCCATTGCTTAGCTCAAACGATTGTTCTGCTAATCCTTCTTGTAATAATTCCAGCTTATCAGTAAATTTATTCTCATCTAGAAGGCTTGGGTCAAAACGATGCGCATTGTATAAAAAGAGTAAATGCCCCGCCAAACCACTTAATAATCCATTGCCAGCAACCTCATCAGTGTGATTTATGACTTTATTCGCAAGCTCACGAATAATACGATGTATTTTAGTATTTTGTGGCACACTAAGGTGATTAGGCTTGGTCATACTTATCCTTAAGGTAATTTAGTTTTTTTATTATGAGTATCTACACAAGGTACTTAAGAGGAAACTAAAATTCAACAAAAAACAACAAACAACAGCACAACTTCGTCACAAACTATTTCATTATTATTGCGATAGGTTTCACGTCTTAATTCATTTTTCAAATTGTTAGCGAGGGAATTCGAGATAGTGACGTAGATGCTGATAGGTCACCAATACCGCACGACTTTATTGTTGAGACAAAAAACACAATAATGACTGCTTAGCCTGCGTAATATACAACATGTGACACTTTGCAAATCTCACTAGATAATGTGCAACGTGTCACAGCGTGAACAACTTTAAGAGTTATTCTCCATTGGCTCTTCCTCAACTTTATACTTTTTCAGTTTAATTTCGCGATCGGCCGATGCAATAGTTTCCCGTCGGTGCGCAATTATCACTCGTGTGATTTTTAATCGAGATACCGCTTCATTAATATCTGACTCTAAACTGGTGTCTAAATGACTGGTTGCTTCGTCCATAAAAAGAATTTTCGGATCTTTATATAAAGCGCGTGCCAATATAATTCTTTGCTTTTGACCACCAGATAAACTCGACCCCATATCACCAATTAGACTATCATACCCCATTGGCATCGCACTAATATCATCATGAATGGCGGCCAAATCTGCACAATACACAACACGTTCCATATCAATAGGTGTGTCAAAGAAAGCGATATTGTCTGCAACTGACCCGGATAAAAGCTCATCATCTTGCATCACAGCTGATATTTGTTGCCGGTATTGACGTGCCCCAATCTGATCTAGTGGCACACCATCAATCAACACTTCACCACTTTTGGCTTGGTTCAAGCCAAGCATGATTTTTAACAACGTCGATTTACCGCAACCAGAAGGGCCGGTGATCGCAACAGATTCACCAGCTTGAATCGTTAAATTAAGTTTATTGAGCACATTAGCTGTTGCATCTGAGTACGCAAAGCTCACGTTCTTAATCTCAATATTCCCTACTATTTTATGCGTTTTCGTTTGATCTGGTTGCAACTCTTCTTTTTCAGTCAGTGCAATGTCTGCTATACGATCAAAATGTAAACCGAGCATTTTGAACTCAATAAGCTTTTCAATAAGATTCGCAGTTTTATCCATAAATTGGCGCTTATACGACATAAATGCAAATAGCATCCCCGTACTAAAGCCCCCTTGGATCACCAAATGTGCAGCCAAGTAAACAACAACAATGTTTTCAATACCAAACAGTGCGCGGTTAATCGCATCATAACCAATTTGAAAGTTACCTAAGCGTATATTCTGGTTAATTGCTTTAGCGTAACGATTTTGCCACTGTCCTTCGCGTTTAACTTCTGAGCCAAACAGCTTTATGGTTTGAATACCGCGAACCGTTTCCATAAAGTTAGAGTTTTCTTCAGCTCGCGCCATTATTTCTTGCTCGCTAATAGTACGAAACGGTTTGTACATCGCCATTCGAACTAATGCATAAGCAATTACAGCCACTAATACCACCAGCGATAACATCGGACTATAAAAGAAGATCATTGCCAATGTTATAATTGCCATTAAACCGTCAATGATTGCTTCTATTACACCCGTCGTCAGTAATTGCTTCACTTGTTGCAATGAGCCAAATCGAGAAACCACATCACCCATATGACGTGTTTCAAAATAAGATAAGGGTAATCTTACTAAATGATGAAATAAGTTTGCGCCTAGTTGAATATTCATCTGATTACCAAAGTGTAACAAGGTAAAGCCCCGCAAGACATTCGTTGCGATTTCGAAAACCATGACCAGACAAAAGCCAACAGCGAGTACCGTTAATAGCGATGTATCACCAGTCAGTACCACATCATCGATGACCAACTGAATATAGTAGGGTGCCGCCAGCGTGAACACTTGCAGTAGCATTGATAACGCAAAAATTAAAAATAATGACCTTTTTAAACCAGTTATTCGACTCCAAAAGTCTGAAAATTTCAAAGAAGGTTTCGCTTCTTTTTTTTCAAATTGCTTCGTGGGCGTCAATTCAAGTGCAATACCCGTAAAATGATTCGATGCTTCTTTTAAGGTAAATGTTTTTTCGCCGGAAGCTGGGTCATGAATAACGATTCTTTTCTCATTGGCTTTTTTTAACACCACAAAGTGATTCATATCCCAGTGCAATATACAAGGTGTCTGAAGCGCATCTAAATCTTCTAACTCAATCCGTAGAGGCCTTGATGTTAACTCAAGTTTCTCCGCAAACTGCATGATGTCAAGCAGTGTCGCTCCCTCCATGGAAATGCAAAACCTCTGCCTGAGGGAAATTAAGTCACTTTCATAGCCATGATAGGCAGCAACCATTGCCAAACTAGCAAGACCACACTCTGCCGCTTCTGACTGTAAAATTATGGGAAGTGATTTCCTTGACCAAAACTGTAGCTTTGCTACAGGCGCTTCGTCTTCAATATGCATTATAAGCCGCCTTTATTCTCATTTTTATACAGCTTACAGCTGACCTTGAATACTAAATACTGGGTCAAATAACCATCGCAATAATGACCGTTCTTCTATAATAACATCAGCATCCAACATCATTCCTGGGCGCAACGCTGATGATTTCCCATACGCTTGTACCTGTTGCTCATGCAGCGATACCACGACTCTATAAGCAGGATCGGTTATGATGCCTGGCGTATTTGTTTCATCAGGCAGTATAACGCTATTGCTGACCTCAATAATTTCCCCATCATAAACCCCAAACTTTTCATAAGGAAATGCGTGATAGCGTAAGCGTGTAAGCTGCCCCTCATTAACAAAGCCAAATGCCGAAGTTGGTACAAAGATCACCGCCTGCATCTTACTGTTTTCAGGCAAAACAGACAGTAAATTTTGGCCTTCAGCGACATTTTTACCTACTTTTGCCAATAACCCACTAACAATGCCAGCTTTTGGTGAGCGTAGCTCCCCTAACCGTTGCTGCTCTATCGAGGAGAGTTGTATTTGTAAATCCGCTTTTTGTGAGAGTAACTGTGACAATCGATTACTCTGCTCCAGAGGAAGCTTCGTAAGTTGATTGTCTAACTGTTCAATTTGGCTTTGTAACGATAAGCGCTCAGACTTAATGCTTGAAGCTTGTTGTTTTAATGAAAGTAAGGTATCTCGTTGGCGTTGTAATTCTAATTCTGAAATATACCCAGTACCTTTTAACGTACTAATCTGAGTGACCATTTGTTCATTCAACTTTAAGCGCTCAGAAAACGTACTCGCCTGTAAATCTAGTTCAACTAGTCGAGCCACTGCAACACGCTTCTGTTGGGAGAGTTCATTAATATCAAGCTTATCTTGAAGGTTTTGTTTTTGTAACTGTTGCTCCAAACTTTGCAACTGAAAGCTATACTGATTCAATAGTGCCTGATTTAGCTCCACAGCATGTTTACTGTGCTTAGCCGAGGCAATACGTAAAATAGGGGCATCTTTAGCAACATACTCCCCCTCTTTCACCAAAATTTCTGAGATAACCCCTGTTTGAGATGCTTTTAATCTTAATAGCCCCGTATTGGGTTCAATTACCCCTGACACCCGTTCTTTACGGGTATATTTACCAATGGATAGGAAGCATAAACTGATCACAACAACAGTAAGGATGAGCATTGTCAGAGTTTTAAAAACCGGTGGCTGAACGAGTGACACAGCGCCTTCGAGTCGATGCTGTTTATTTTCCATTACCTCTTTGCGAAATAGATTTTCCATAACTCTACTGCAGACCTTTTAATTATTGTTAATTTTTGATTAACTCACAGTAATGTACCACTTTGCCTAGAAGAAAGGAACACGCTTAAACAGATGAAGTGAAGGCCAATATGCACCTTCACTTTGCGTAATTTTTACGATTTATTTTTAACAGGTCTTTGCCAACCATTTAAATTCCGCTGCTTAGAGCGTGCAACGGCCAACTGGTCATCATCTACATTTGCCGTGATGACTGAACCTGCACCAATTGTCGCCAACTTACCTATTTCAATCGGCGCAACTAACGATGAATTTGAGCCAATAAAGGCATTATCACCAATAATGGTCTTTGACTTATTCACGCCATCATAGTTACAAGTTATTGTACCAGCCCCTATATTGACCTTTTCACCCACCTCAGCATCACCCAAATATGTCAAGTGATTCGCTTTTGAACCTTTACCCAGACGCGTTTTTTTCATCTCAACAAAGTTTCCAACATGAGAATCTTCATCCATCACCGCCCCCGGACGCAAGCGCGCAAAAGGCCCCAACGTACAGTGAGCCGCAACCTGCGCATCTTCAATCAATGTATTCGCTTTAATCACAACATTGTCACCAATACTGCAATCTTTTAATACACAATTAGGGCCAATTACCACATTATCACCAAGTGTAACTGTTCCTTCAAATATTACATTAATATCGATATGAATATCTTCACCTGTAGAAACGACGCCTCGCACGTCGACACGAGCAGGATCAGCTAAAGTTGCACCACCAAGCATTAATTTTGCTGCCTGCCAAGATTGATATGCTCGCTCTAGCGCAGCCAACTGGGCTCGATTGTTTGCACCTTCAACTTCCATGGGGTCATCAGGTTGAGCTGAAGATATCTCAACGCCTTCATTATGCGCCATTGCCACAATATCAGTGAGGTAATACTCACCTTGTGCGTTGTTATTCGATAAATTTGATAACCACTTTTTCAACAGCCGACCATTCGCCGCCATTATTCCGGTGTTAATCTCTGTAATTTTCAGCTGTTCAGCAGTGGCATCTTTTTGCTCTACAATTCCCACCAATTTACCGTTGGCTCGTAACATCCTGCCATAGCCATTTGGGTTATCTAAATTGACGGTTAATACCGCTAACCCTTCTGAAGGTGTGGCCGAGAGCAGACGTTCTAATGTAGAACGCTTTGTTAAAGGCACATCACCATACAAAACTAATACAATATCATCATCATTAATGTGTGGTGTCGCAACAGCAACGGCATGGCCTGTTCCCAGCTGCTCTTCTTGAAGGACCCAGTTTACATCATTACTTGCTAGCGCTAGTTGTAATTGTTCACCACCATGACCGAACACTAAATTTGTCGCACGAGCGCCCATTGCAACAGCATTATCAATAACATGCTGTACCATTGGCTTTCCTGCTATTGAGTGTAAAACTTTTGGGAGTTTAGAGCGCATGCGAGTACCTTTACCCGCCGCCAAGATAATTGAAGTTAGTGCCATGAACACTTGATCCTTTTAGAATAAAATATGAGCCAATGAAACTGGCAGCCATAGTTTGCTTTTTTACGATAGCAACCAACATTTCTTATTAGTCGTATTGTAACGCTCTTCATTCTAATTGGTAAGTGCTGCTGCAAATTGGATATATTTTGCTACATAAATGTAGGTAGGTGGTCCTTAAATACATATACCACGTTACAGTAACTCGATGTCTATAGCGAGTACCTGCCCCGCTGCATCCCATTGCGCTATAAATTACAGTGTTCTTTATCGAAAAAAGAGACAAGTGCATCCTGCTTACTTAATTTATCTAGCAAATTGAAACTTCTCTGATCTAAATTACTCGAAATTAAAAGCTTACTTCCTTTTATTTCATCTACGTGAAATTGCCATTGTTCTGAACTGTCGCAAAACCATAAACTGGAACCTGGTGTAATCATCGGATCATCGGACTCAATCGAGGTTTGATATTTTCCTAATACTGTGTGCGAAGTCACAATAAATAACAACTGACCTTCAGAGAGTGAATGCCCAGTATTAAGTTCTTTATTTATGAACTCAACATATCCATCCGTTTTAGCATGAAGGCGCCTCGTATTTTGTTCCGATTTCACAGCATATTCTAATAAACTTTGTCCTTTCTTAACGCCATTCCCCACATATAGAACTTCTTTGTTTACAAGCTCTCCCGATTCCCTTGCATAGTAGAAATCACTTGCGGGTACCTGCAGTTCTAGCTTTCCATAGAGTGAACCTGCCATAACAGATAAGAAAAGAGGCATACTTATAATATTCAATCGTTAATTTCCTTGTGCTTTTGTAATTGCTTCATCGTTTAAAAACGACGTTATATTCCTCTAAACATGCATTAGCTAGGAGTCTCTTTGGGGAAACCTATCCTTTTCAGTATCGCTTCTCTTAACTTTAGTTATTTGTGGTCTCTTCATTAACAATAAGCAATATTTACTTTGCATTTAAGGTCGGTTCAATAAGTCACTTCTTTATCTTTTTCGTTCTCAATGTCAGTTTCATCACGCTATCCCTAGTTATTATTGTTGGTCAGGTACCAGATCAAAATTTAA
>NZ_JAGJEE010000027.1:0-71914 GCF_018100885.1 Pseudoalteromonas sp. MMG013
AGCCATGAGAGAATTGCCTATCTTTTAAGCTGAATTTAAAAGATAGGTGATGAATGAAAAACAGTCAATTTAGGATGGGTGTCAGTTTAAATCGTTTCTGCTAACTCGTTCGTGCTAATTTCATTGTCTCTTCACTTAAATTAACCCTTTCGTTAAATCGTAAGACCCCGATTTTACATACTTAAAAGAAATTTGTGCCTGTCCCATATTATTTTCTACTACCTAAATCATTTTAAGCATAGTGTCTCTGCGAGTCCATAAGGAAGTGGACAGCGATGAGATCGCAAAGAGAGCCTACCCTAACCGCAACTGACATGATAGACAATTAAAAACATAGCATGACCGATATTAGCTTTAGGGTCAGTCATTTCAATGCTGTCAGATATTTTGCACTTTAAGCTTTGTGACTTAACAAAGCTATTTATAACTTCCATACGTGTATTTTCTTCAAAATATGGACTAACAGTATTTAACTCAAAGACACACAAATATTTGCTAGCACTTTCGTTAGGCCACGTCGGCTCTTTAAAGCAAGAATTACCAATATTTTTAACAGTAGAACTTTGTGTTTCTTGAGCACTTGAAGCAATCGAAAACCACGCTAGAAATAAAATAAAAAGTTTCAATTTGACTCCAATCCTTTTGGTAGCTCTAACTCCTCGCTTAACCGACGCAAAATAGCAGGCTAAAATTAGCGACGAAGGAGCGCAAGCCTGCTGTTTTGTGTCCTTGGCTGAAGCGTTTGTCATACGGTTTTTATAAACCCATTAACCTGATTCTGCCTTTCGACAACTTTATTCCTATCAATGTCTCTGCCAAGATTTAATTTCCCTTTAGAAAACTTCAATATAAGCTCATAATCATCTGAACAATCACCCGATATTTCATCAATTATGATCTCTTTAATGTCATCATACTTTTGATACACCTCTCCATTTTTAAATATTTCTTTCTTCATTGAGTCAAAAAGGAATATCTCCTTTTTTATGAAACGTGTTGTAAAACCTGATATATAAAAGATTAAAAGTATTAACGTTACGAGAAAAAACGAAAAAAGCCACCTATCTGGCGAGAAGGAATTTAAATAGTACAATGAAGAAAAGTAACCCGCCCAAATCAAACAATACGGGAACCAAGGCAACTTATCATAAGTTACCTTAAGTTGGGTTTCATTAATTTCAGTGATTTCTGGGTACATCGACAACCGTATAACTATTTAGTATTTATGCGGCACGTTGTTTGTGCTACATAATCGCTTGTTGGACTGAGCCGCTACCTGCTCGGTGTGTCAGAGTTGGTGTTATTTATGCTATGGGAATTTACTTTTAGTGACATAAGGTGTCTTATACTTATTTTATCGGCTTGTCTTTCGCGCTTAAGCCATCCCTGCATTACTCAGTGCGTTTTATCTTGCTATTAGAGCTAATTTTCGCTGATTTATCAATGATATTTTCATCGCGCACGCACTTTGATAGCCCGAACACTTAAGCAGATTAACGCGTTGATTTAATTCAGCAAGCTCTGCTGCTAGCTCGTTCGTGCTAATTTCATGGTCTCTTCACTTGAATTAACCCTTTCGTTAAATCATAAGACCCCGATTTTACATACTTCAAAGAAATTTATGCCTGTCCCATATTATTCTTCGACTATTTTAAGGATCTTATTACTATGTCCATCCAGCACATAATCAATTGAAACACACAGCCCATTTTTAATAAAACTATCCTTATGCAACTTTCCATGAAAATATGGGCCAACATCATAATTGCTGAAACTAAATTCAACCTCTTCAATACTGAATGACTCAATTAAGGTGCCATGTTTTGGGGTTTGCCTTTCATACTTGCTTATACAACCTTGAACTTGCTTAAATTCTTTATTTTTAATGAAATTACTTGCTTCTACTTTATCAAAGTAGTTAAAGGTTTCACTTAAAGATGCAAACAAACACATACCAAAAAAAGCTTTAATCAAAGTTTCTCTTTTTATGTTTGTTATATCAGCGGCTACTTGAGATACAACTGGAAATTTAAGTACCAAAAACAATATTATAAAAAAAGGGATTAGACCTAAAAAATGGTCGATACTTGGGTTTATTGTCGATTCAAAATATACACTCAACTTTCACGAGTCCAGTTTACAGCTTTTCAGAAGGACACCGGCTTTATTCTTTACCACTGAAATCAAGCTAGTGTTCTATTTAATTCCATCAAAGTAATATATAAAAGAAATAAATACAAACACTTGTTATGTTCAGTCATATTAGTTCGGAATAATTGTTCAGGAGAACACGCATCGTTAACTCCTTGCCAAAAATAAAATGGTCAGCCATTTGCTATATGATATTGTGAAGCAAGACATTGAGTTATGGCTTAATGTACTTCCCTACCGCTACCAGCAGCCTCCTATTCAAATTACTTAGACTGTCATAATTCCATCATCAAAAAGTCATGTTTCATGTGCTTTAATTATTGGTATAGACCAGATTGGAATTAGAAAAATGGACAAAAATTACTTATTACTCACACCCGGCCCGTTAACAACATCAGCGACAGTCAAACAAGCCATGCTTAAAGATTGGTGTACATGGGATGAAGAGTACAATGTGGGTATCGTACAAAAAATTCGCTCCGAATTGTGTCAACTTGCAAGTACCTCTGATCAATTTACAGCCACGTTAATGCAAGGCAGTGGTACGGCTTCTGTTGAAGCGGCACTGGGCACATTTATTAATAAAAACGCCACAGTATTAGTCATTAATAATGGCGCTTATGGCGCGCGTATTAAACAAATTGCGGAATATCTCACTATTAACCTAATCGCATTAGATTATTCAGAAACGCACTACCCAGACATATCACAAATTAAAAATACACTAGAAAATCACCCGCATATCACGCACATTGTGATGGTGCACTGCGAAACAACCACAGGTATGCTCAACCCCTTAGAAGAAGTGGCTGCACTTGCGAAAGAGTTCAACAAAGTGATGATATTAGATGCCATGAGTAGCTTTGGCGGCATACCCATTGATATGCAAAAATTGCATATCGATGTATTAATTAGCTCGTCGAATAAGTGTATTCAGGGCGTGCCTGGGTTTGGCTTTGTGATCAGTAAAAAATCACTCATCGCACAGTGCAAAGGCAATGCGCGCTCACTCTCTCTGGATTTATTTGATCAATGGGAAACCATGGAAAAGCACAATGGTAAATGGCGCTTTACTTCTCCAACCCATGTCGTCAGAGCATTTGACCAAGCTTTAACTGAATTGCATGACGAGGGCGGTGTGGCGGCCAGACACAAGCGATATGCCGCTAACCAATCATTATTGGTCAGTGGTATGAAAGAGCTGGGTTTTACGCCTCTTTTACCCGAGCAATTACACTCGCCCATTATCACCACCTTTTTATCCCCTGAGGTTGAACACTACGATTTTAAACGCTTTTATCTCACATTAAAGTCACTCGGTTATGTGATTTACCCAGGCAAGGTATCAGATTCAGATTGCTTTAGAATCGGCAATATTGGAGAAGTATACCAAAGTGATATTGAAGGCTTATTACAGGCAATCAGTGAAGCCAAAGATTGGTAAGCACGACTCAATATCAGTTGACTGACTTTAAATAAGCAATCACGAATATGGGTGCCATTGGCTAGTTTCAGTACTCGCGAATGGCACCGTACAGATCCGTTTAAGACCTACTTTCCACAAAATAAGTAGGGCTACTTGCCTTCAATGATCATTTCGATGGCATCGTGCAACCAAAACTCAATATTATAATCAACGAGTGCTTGGTGTTCATCATATCGCGCACGTTGTACTTTTAAACACGGGGCGCCACTGTTCTTTTCAAGTAACTCAGCGGCACGATCCGGTAACACCGTCACACTGATCTCACATTTTTCGTGAGATACATTCACTTGATAGCTGTGCTGCATTACTTGGGTTATAGAGCCATTGAGTGGCTGTTGCTCTAACCCCTCAAACCTATCTGCAAGGCAATATATCTCTTCAATCAATATTCCTCTGCCATCTAAATAGCGCGCACGAGTTAACTTATATACTGGTTTACTGTCAAAGTAGTGATGCGAAACCTGATGCGTATTTGATGGGCTCTGAATTTCAATCACTTCAGTGGAGGGTACAAAACCTTGCTTTTGTGCTAGCGCGTTGAAATTCACTTTTCGAGCTGGATGCCACTTTAATTTATCTGGCGTTACAAACCAACCACGACGCTTTTGACTGAAGATAACCCCTTCCGATTCTAACCGCGCGAGTGCTTCACGGACTGTTATTCTCGTCGAATTAAATTGCTCTTGGAGCGCCCGTTCAGATGACAGCTTTGAGCCTGCCTGTAAACGGCCTTCAGCCACCAAACTCTGAATATGATTTCTAATAACTTGATATAAAAGCATAGTTAAATTTTATCAAAAACTTTGCTAATAGCTTACTGCAATTTTATGACAAAAAAAGGCGTTATTCATAATATGCACCAGCTCATCGTACTGATGCACTATTAATGCGCTAAAAAAGAGCCTTATTCATGATGTTGCTTTTAAATTTGGGTCTACTTTGGCTGCTGAGCCACTGAGTTTACTTAAGTGCACATCCCACAATTTTGGGAAGTGGCCACGGTCTTCTGCATATTCTTTTCGCCTTATCGCATTTCGGACGACATACGCTCCGCATGTTCGCACCGGCTCTATTGGAAACTGTGACAGTGTTTGATTTACAAGTGCACAACGCTGCCACTTATCATGTTTATTCAGCATTAAACTAGACAGTATTTTTCCGCCTAAATAACTTTGCACAACCCCATTACCAGAATAGCCACTACCATAAAATACATTAGTTTGACGTGGTAAATAGCCAAAAAAAGGCAGCCCAGTCACACTTCTATCCGAGGGACCTGTCCAACTTCGTTCTATTTCTAGGCCACTATTTTTAAAAAAGTGTTGCCAGTAGTGCTGCATAATATCCAGATACTGACTTGGCTGATCAAATCGTTTCGTCACCTTGTTAGCAAAACTAAAGTAGTTTCCCCCTTTGCCAAGCATCAAACGTCCTGTTGAAGTGCTACGGTAATAATTCACGAAAATACGGTTATCTATAATGGGGGCACCATGCGCTAACGACATGCTGGCCAAACGCTCAGGGTCTGGTTTACTGATCACCATGTCACTTGACACTAGCACCACCGTACGCTTAAATTCGCTCATTAAGCGAGGCAGCCAAGCATTAACAGAAAACAAAAGTTTGTTTGCCCTAACAACGCCCCCTGAAGTGGTAATTTGAATTGTTTCGCCCGCTTGATAACCAAGGTACTGTGTATTTTCAAACACCTTTACACCTAGCTTTTTCGCAACACGTAATAAGCCTCTGACTAATTTAGCGGGTTGCACACTGCCTGCATTCGGTGAATAAATCGCAGATAAATTGGCTAACGAACCGGTTTTTGCTAGGTTACTTTCGTCTACAGTCTGCCAAGCATTCAAGTGATGCGTGTCTAACAAAGATAAAATCGGTGCAAATCCGCTCTTTTGTGCTGCATTTGATGCCGTGTAATACGTGCCATCTATGCGACAATCACACGCAATACCATATTGTTCAGTAAATGCTTTAATATCATGTACGGCTTGCTCTGATGACTTAACTAAAAACGCCGCTTGATCAATCTCCATGTGTTTAATTAAACTGGCAAATTTGGTTGACCAAGTTAGCATGGCGCCACCATTGCGACCTGATGCCCCTTGCCCACATAAGTCTTTTTCAATGATCACAACATCCAGTTCAGGCTGTGATTGCTTTAAGTTAATCGCAGTCCAAAGTCCGGTAAAACCACCCCCAATGATACAGATATTGGTGTCTATATTTTGCCTCAGGGGCAAGGCTGAGCGTATGTCAGCCTCGTTGATTGCTTCATCAAACCAAAAAGGAGTAAAGCGCATTAAGGGCGTTCTCCGCGTGCCAGTCTTGCTTCAATCTCATTAAGTACCGGCTCAATATCGGCAAGTGAATCAATAACAAAGTGCGCGCCTGCACAAGACAGTTGCTGATAAGCTTCGCGTGTCAATAAGGCTTGTTTATCTGCATCACAGGCTTGCCACTCTTGTTCGCTTAGTCCTATCGCATTGCCCGTAACAGCTATCCCTACTGTCCACATGCCTGCGTTTAATCCTTCAGTGATACCATGCACAGAGTCATCCACTTTAACGCAATTTGCTACTTTAGAAATTCCAAGACGTTGCACGTTTTCTAGCGCCATCCAAGGGCCAGGCCGGGAGCCCGCCACGCATTCATCACTGGCCACCACACAATCAGGCTTATAGCCGTGCGCCTGTGCAGCAGGTACGAGCACATCCATTACAGGCTTTGGATAGCCTGAACAACTGCCTATTTTGACGTTATCTGCTTGTAACTTATTAATTACCGCAAGTACCCCTTCTATAGGTGCTGCCCGTTCCGCCACTTTATCTTGCTGAAGCGGCATAAAGGTTTGGTAAATATGATCAACATCTTGCTGAGATGGCAAACGGCCAAATTGTTGTTGCCAGCGATGTGCAATTGTTAGGGTATTCAAAAGTGTATTAATATGATCCCATTTACCTAAACCCATTGGCGTACGCGCTTCTTCAAGACTAATGTCAAAATCAAAGCCCTTTTTAAACGCTTCCACAAAAATACGCGTCGGTGCAATTGATCCATAGTCAACCACAGTGCCAGCCCAATCTAAAATGAGCGCTTCAATATTTTTCATCTTTTTTCCTATTAAGTTGCCGACATAACAGGCTTAACTATGTTGCCTGCTTTCGCGGAAGTTAGTTTTAAACTGAAGTAAATCAAAGAGCTGACTACCAAGATGCTGGCTATCATTGCCACCCAGTAGCAGGCTTGAATAAGAAATTGTAACCAACTCAGATCTGGAGATGAGAAGGTTTTGTAAAGTAAAATACCCACTGATCCGATGTAACCTGCGGAGTCTGCCAAATATAATAAAAACCCTGCATTTGCCGTAGAGCCTACCGCGGAAATCATCCGGTCAAATAAGAAGCAGTTATAAGGTATGTAGCTAATGTAAAGGCCCGCGCCTAATACCACCATCCACGCTTTAGCACTGATTAGATTGGCTTCAAAAGCCCATGTGCAGCTCGCTAAAATAACAGTACCTAGCAATATAACGCCATGATTTACGAAAAAAGCGGTGCGGTTGTTTTTAATCAATACCAAAGCCGCCAGTGCAATCAAAACAATCAGCGCAATCCGTATGCCCGCATAAGCGAATATGGCCGGTTCCTGCCCATACCCCAAAGCCTGCCATATTTCTGCAGAAAAATTATCACGGAAATCCCTAAACCCAGTGAAAAGTAAAAAGCTCAAAATCAGCACTGTGATCCCAAACCAATAGCGTTTAAAAAACGCCCAACGCTGTGCACCATTCATGGGTAAACGCTGCTGTCTAGCCGCTTCATCTTCAGATGTTGGAGGAGGAATACTATTTAAACACATCACCGACAATACCAATAACGGCAAAAAAATAGCACCCGTTGCGGCTGGCATCCAAAGCTCAGATACATCCAATGCAATGATCAGCCATTGTCCGACGGTTCTCACAAGCCCTGATGCCAATATAAACGTCACACTTAATACAGCCCCCAGTAATTCAGCAGTTTTGCGTCCCTCTAAATAACTAAACACTAGGCCCCAGATCATGCCTAAGGCTAAGCCATTAAAAAATAACCACACGATGTTGAAAGGTACCGGTGTAAGCGCGAATAAAATAAGCGCACACTCCGCTCCCACTATCATCCATAGAATGGTTTTTGCGCGCTTTGCTCTTTGCATTTCGGCAATAAATTTAACGCCTATAAACTTTGCAATTAAGTAGCCAAACACTTGCGATAAAATGAGTGCCACTTTAAAGCTAATAGCCCAATGTCCTTGGTCAAAATCAGTATAACTATTGACCGAGAAAGGCTTTCGAAACGCATACATACAAAAATAAGTCATAAAAGCACTAGACGCTGCAAATAACACAAATGCAGCACCTTGCGCTGGCTTAAGCCAGTTCGGCGTGCGCTGCCAAACAGTTAAAGAATACATAATCAACCTTAAATAACAGCAAGGTGTTCAGCAACACCTTGCATCACTGCCTTTACAGCCTAAAACTGATAATTAATACCTATCATGCCGCGCATACCGTAATACTCCACTTGTAGTGGTCGGCCTTTTTCGCCCATATAGTATTCCAGTGCTTCATTGGTTAAGTTATTCAGTTCAAGGTAAATTAAGGTTTGCTCATTGATTTGATAAGACGTCGTAAAATCAACACTGGTATTCGCCCCGTAATAACTATCACTTTGCGACGATTTACCATGCTCCTCTATGTAAGCCCCTTTATGATTTAGCGCAATTCTTGCCGCGAATGCAGTATCATCATAGTACAGGGTAAAGTTATACAACTCGCTTGCTTGGCGCGGAATATGAACCTTATCATCACGTGTTGGAATACGCATTTGCGAGTCCATAAACGTGGCATTCGTCATGACCCCAAAGTTTTCAAGTGTCGCAGAAATAAAGCCAAGATCACGGTTAAAGGCTAATTCAAAACCGGCAAGCCAAGCACGCTCACCATTTTCAGGGCGAACAATATTAATGCCATCTCGACCGTTATAGTTACCAGTAGAACGTTTTTCGAAAATAGGATCTTGAATATCTTTATAAAAAGCCCCTACTGACACAAGACCAACACGGTCAAAGTAATGTTCAACCATGACATCTAAATTGTTTGAATAGGTCGGATTTAGCGCTGGGTTACCTGAGTCAAGTTTGTTGTCGGCTTCAAGATACGTTGCCCCTGGCGTTAAAGAGCCAAAATCTGGTCTGGCAAAACTACGCGTTAATGCCAATCGGTAATTGGTTGTGTCTGTCGCGTGATACGTTAAATGCAGTGCAGGTAGCAGCGACCAATAATCATTACTTTGTGTTGTGGCAACCGTTCTCTTTTCATCTGATAAATAGGTATGCCCCGACACAGTGGTGTCGGTTTTGGTTAAACGCAGGCCAGCTAATACTTCTAACTTAGGGTTAACTTGATACGTTGCCATCCCGTAAATTGAGGTATGCTGTTCTTCAATATCAAAGTTTCTGCCTAGTGCACCACCGTTACTGATCAATGCTGACTCGTCTTCATTGAGGCGAAACTTACTGCGGTTTTTATTCCAAAATGCCATCGTTGCTTCTGTCGTGGCCACTTGAGAAAACTGCGCTTGATAATTAAAGTGCGCGTCAGATAAAAAGTCATGTCGACCGGGCTGATCACTCAGTGCAAAATCTGCCAATGTTGGCGCTGCGCCATACTCATCGGTGTTCCATTCGTAAAACTCATCAGCAAAGTCAGCATGACGTACTTTGTCACGATATTTAACGCCGAATTTGTAGCTAAGCTCAGGTGCTATGCTCCATTCAAAGTCTAAATTAGCAACCACACGGTCTTTCTCATTCACGTAAACTTTATACAGCTCAACCCAAGACAGTCCGGCTTGCGTGGGGTCCATATTAAAACCGGCTGGAAAGTGGTTACTGATCCCATTCCAAGCGTCCGTGCCACCATCAATTAAGTTATATGCGTATTTTTTACCATTGCTCGCTTCTTTTAAACCGGTATAACCCACCTGCTTTTGGTCGAAACGCATCACAAAATAGCTATTATCTTGGCCGTTTGGTTTATCGCCATAACGAAATTCATTTTCATACGTCGCAAGCTGCCAGTTGATGGTTTTATCAAAGCCAATATCATGCTCACCCGCAAACTCAAAGCCATGCATTTGAGTGAGCAACTCGTTGCGAATATGCTGTAGTTCGGCTCTGTCTTTATCGAACCTTAAACGATGTTTATAGTGGGTTTCATCATCAATCAAAGTACCGTACAAAGCACTCGCACTGATACTGCCATTGTCTAAATCATACTCCATAGAACCATTGAGCCCATAAGTTTCACGTGTGCCGGTATAATCTCTGAGCTCTAAGCGATAAATGCCAAAGTCCTCGCTTTCACCTCGACGGCGAGGCTCATAATTGTCTGTTGCCCAATCTCGTTTCCAAGCCGTCGCATTAACAATAAACCCTAACTTATCGTCCATTAAACGATCGCCATATACCACATTTGCTGAGTAGTTATTACCACCAGCGAGTTCATTTTGACCGACTGCGAAGTTGGTTTGTAGTAAAAACTCATCCGCTGATTTTTTGGTTATAAAGTTAACACTGCCCCCAATTGCATCTCCTTCCATATCTGGCGTTATTGCTTTAGACACTTCGACAAACTCAATGAGTTCACTCGGAAAGAAATCGAATGCGGTGGCACGACTGGTGGTCTCTTCTTCTGCGGTTGGCAATCGATTACCGTTAATACTTGCTGAGCTCCACTGTGATGGTAATCCCCTCACTGCAACAAAACGCCCTTCGCCTTGGTCACGCTCAATAGACACACCAGGAATTCGCTGAACGGCTTCAGCGGCATTTCTATCGGGGAGTTTACCAATGCCATCTGCGGCAATAACACTGATGATATTAGAGGCATTTCTTTGATTATTCGCCGCAGCCATTGCACCGCGAAATATCTGGCCAACACTAACAACTTCCTCTATCTCTTGCTGAGTATTTAACACAATGGGCGCAACTGTGGTCACTTTCCCTTCAACCACAGTGACATTCATCTGTGAATTCTCATAACCAAAATAGTTAACCACGAGTGTATACTCACCGGATGCCAGTTTCGGTAATTCAAAACGGCCTCTATAGTCGGTGACTGCAGTAACATGGGTGTTTTTAATCGATATGGATGCACCTGACAGGTTCCCCTGAAAGTCCTTTACGGTACCGACAAGTTTGCCACTCGATGCATACACGCCCGAACTGGTAGCGAGGAAAATAGCAGCAGCGATCTGAGTTAGTTTTTTCATTGCTTTCATCTCTAATGTTGGGTTTTATTTCTGGTCTAGTCCAGATTTATTAAAGAGATGGTAGTATTGATTGTTTACAAATTCATGACGGTTTAATTAAACGTTTATGGAGCTATGATTTAAATGGATGGCCCATTAAAGGAAATGACATGCTATACCGCTAAAAATATGTAACTGAGAACTTAACGTTAGCATCCTCCTGATAGCCATTTGCAATTAGTCACCCATTTAAATACGGGTAACTTAAAGGCGTATCGCACGATAAAATAAATTTTTGACGAGACTTCGTCAATTGAGGAAATGATGCGTGTAATGCTACTAAAACGCCTGAATAGAAAAACCGGCTAAGAACACAATTAATTATACGAGATAATTAATTTACAATAGCCTTATAGCCGCCAGTAAAATGTTGGGCAAGCCATAAGGCAATCAATATGCCACACTGTGATGTGTACCCGCCCCTCAACGAATACTACGTCGACCTGAAAAAGCATGCATCAATGTCATACCATCCACCAAGTCGAGTTCACCCCCTACCGGCATACCATGGGCTATTCTCGATGCCTCTACCCCATGCTTTTGACATAGCTCAGCGATATAATGCGCAGTTGCTTCACCTTCAACGGTGGGGTTTGTCGCTAAAATGACTTCGTCTATATTGCCTTTTGACAATTTATCAGCCAACAAATCCAAACCGATTTCTGCAGGACCTATGCCGTCCAGCGGAGATAAATGTCCCATTAATACAAAGTAAAGACCTTGATATTGCCCTGTTTGCTCTATTGCTAAAACATCTGTAGGTGATTCAACAATACATAACAATCGGCTATCTTGACGCTTGACGCTTAAACAAATATCACAATGAGGAGTTTCTGAAAACGTACGGCAAGACTCACAATGCCCGATAACTTGCATGGCCTTCAATAAACTATCGCCGAGTTGAGTTCCCCCTGAACGGTCTCGTTCAAGTAAATGAAACGCGATTCTTTGTGCTGATTTAGGACCTATACCTGGTAAACAGCGCAATGCTTCTATTAATGCGGTAAGTGAGGGTGATAATTGCATATTAAAGTTAACTTAAAATGAGAGAATTAAAATAGGTAACAACATCACCATAACAGAGAGTGAGTCAATCAATAGCCAACCTATTTTACTGGATTAATCAATGATATCAGAAAATCAATATTGATGGCACTAGCGAGTATCGACAATCCCCCCACATTCCTTAACTCAAAAATCGCTATTTCAGTCATAATTTAGACGCGAACATTCCAGTTGTAATGAAAACTATTTCCAATTACCTCTTCCCAAAACAAATTAAAACTTGCTAGTATTGAGATGTTATAACGTTTGATCGAAAATCGAGCTGGCATCTTCACAAATAAGACGCCTTTAAATACGGAAAATACATACATAAGTAGTTGGAACTAAAAATGAAAAGGTCTTTGATTGCGGCCAGCACCTTGGTCGGTTTAATAAGCTCGGATAGCTTAGCATCTCAAGAAATAGAAAAAGTAGAAGTGATAGGCACGCGCGCGCCTTTATATAGCACTCGCGATATTAATGCGTCAGCCCTTGGCTCTAAAGACACACAGCTATTACCCATCTCCATACAATCATTTTCAGAAGCACTTATCGCGAACCAAAGAGCGAAAACATTAGGGGAAATACTGGCAAATGACGCATCAGTACAGAATACCTCTATTGGCACCGTATTTGATTTTGTCAGCCTACGCGGTTTTCAACTTGATTGGACCAACGGGCTTAGGCGTGATGGTTTAGCGTTGGCACCCTATCAAGATGTACCACTTGAAAATATCCAACGCATTGATGTGATTAAGGGGCCATCTAGCCTTGTTTCTGGATTTAATAACCCCGGTGGCACCATTAATTATGTCACCAAGCGCCCTACTCAAGCGCGTTTCTTCGATGTCACAATTGAGCTAAAAAATCGAGCCAGTAAATTTTTACACCTTGATTTTGGTGGCCCACTCTCAAACAACAAAGACATGGGCTATCGTTTCAACGCCGCGTTTGAAAAAAATGGCGACTTTACTGGCGGTGACGACCTAAAACGGACTTTTGTCAGTGCTGCTTTTGACTGGCAATTATCTGATCAGTTGTTTCTCAGACTAGACAGTGACTTTCAAGACAAAATAACCGTCTCACAACCCCTTATTGGGTTATCTACTGACCCAAGTACTGGCAAAACCATTTTGCCACCCTACGTAGATACCAGCAAGACACTCCTTGGGCAGCCATGGGCTTTGTATGAAACTCAAACCTTTAATAGTGCCCTGCGCGCGGATTTTTGGTTCAATGACCAATGGCAATGGGTGAATCAAGTTGCTTATTCAAGCAATGATAGATTTACCATTTTTCCTGACATTTATAGCGTCAATCAAGCTGGAGATGTTTTATCATCCGCAATACATGTTACCCCTGACGAGGAATATCAGACAGTGTCTGCCCACACCTTTGTTAAAGGTGCATTTCAGACTCAGGGAATTGAACATGAACTGGTTATTGGCCTCAGCGCCAGAGAATATCAATCTAAAGACGGCCGTTGGTTTGAACTCACCAATCCGGTTGGCAATATATTCAACCCAACCTACACTGAAAAACCGAACTATCCCGACTATCCCGATGCGAACATAACCGACACCAGTGAAAGTTCGTTTTTTATCACCAATACCCTGCACTTCAATGACGTTTTCTATACCACGCTTGGGTTACGTCACATACAGTATGATAAGACACAACGCGCACCGAATAGCGCACGGGTGACATTAGATGATCGCAGCTTTAACACGCCAATGTTGGGGATTAACTATAACCCCAGTGACACACTCGCATTTTATCTCAGCTATTCAGAAGGTGCTGGAGAAGGGGCAGTTGCTGTTATTGGCAGTGGCGCTATCAACGAAGGGGAGTCATTAGGTCCACAAGAAAGTGAACAAATTGAAGCGGGGATTAAATACCAACATGCGGGTATCAATTATACCGCAGCGCTATTTCAAGTAGAGAAAATGCTCGAGTATCATAACCGCAATACTAACTACTTCGTACAAGATGGGGTTCAATCACACCAAGGGTTAGAGCTCAACCTCAGCGGTGAAATAAACGCTCACCTGTCTACCGTTACCTCGGTGACTTTTATGAACCCAACGCTTGATGAATTAGGGGGAGACAACACCATCAATGGCAATAGACCGGCCAATGTTCCTAAATTTCAAGCAAATACCTTCGTAGATTACACCATTCCAAGCTATCAATCACTCAGCATTAATGCAGGTATTTTTCATGTCGGTGAGCGCGAGCAAAATGTGTCAAATACACTCACTCTCCCTGCGTATACCCGCGTTGATTTGGGGCTCAAATACCAGCTATCTGCGCTTAATGCCACTGTAAGACTCAGGGTTGAAAACGTTTTTGATAAACAATACTGGTTATCTGGTGGTGCAAAGGGCATTGACTGGGGCGTATCTCCTGGTCGAGGCAGATTAATTAGCGCTTCAACAACGTTTAGTTTTTAGGGAATAAATCAATGACAACAAATCAGGACGTAATAATTGAGATCAATCAACTCAGTAAGCACTTTGGTGATTATCAAGCGCTTAATGATGTCACTCTAACGGTCAAACAGGGTGAAGTCTTAGCATTGCTAGGCCCTAACGGTGCAGGTAAAACAACCACAATTAATTGCCTTTTGGGCTTTTTAAAACCCGATAATGGGCAAGTTCGGATAGCTGGGATTGATCCTCAGCAGAATGTGGTCAATGCCAGAAAAAATTTAGCTTACATTCCCGAGCAAGTTGCGTTGTATCCACGTTTGAGTGGCTTGGAGAACTTAGTTTATTTCAGTAAAGTGGCAAAAGTTGAAAAATCTGAGCAAGAATTCAAAGCACTGTTAGAACAAGTTGCCTTGCCAGCACACGCCTTCAATAAGCCAGTCAATAGTTACTCAAAGGGCATGCGACAAAAAGTGGGCATTGCAATCGCCATTGCAAAACAAGCCAAAGCATTAATTTTAGACGAGCCTACCTCAGGCCTTGACCCCTCAGCCAGTTATGAATTTAGTCAATTAATTCAGCAACTCGCCAAACAAGGCGTTGCTATATTAATGGCAACCCATGATTTATTTAGAGCACAAGAAGATGCCCATTCAGTCGCCATTTTAAACCAAGGTCGCTTGGTCGATTATCTTAACTTTGAGCAAATACAAACTGTGCAGCTCGAGTCTGTTTATTTAAAACACATTAAGGCGGAACCGTCATGTTAATGATCACCATGAAAAAGGAATGGCTTGATTCATGGCGGCAAGGACATGCATTGTGGATAAGTTTGATTGCTTTAATGCTATTACTGATAGCTTGCGTTACGAGCTGGCAAAGCTTTCAAGTTCAATCAGCAACCAAATCAGCCGTTGCTCAGTCAGAACGTGGTCGCTGGCTAGAGCAAGGGGAAAAGGGCCCTCACTCTGCTGCGCATTACGGTGTTTATGTATTAAAACCAGAGTTACCTCTGGCCATGGTTGACCCTGGCTTACGAGACTTTCAAGGCAATGTGCTTCGATTAGAAGCCCATAAGCGTAATGACACGTTATTTCGCCCTATTCAAGATACTATTCCCATGCAACGCTTTGGCAGCTTGTCACCGTCATTTGTACTGCAAATATTATTACCCTTGTTAATCATACTGGTGGGTTACCCAGCTTTCTCAGGTGAACGTGAGCAAGGCACTTTAAAGCAGCTCCTCGCGTCAGGTTGCTCTTCAATACACCTGTTTATTGCCAAATCAGCAGCGCTATTTTCGGTTGCCGCAATTGTCCTTATTCCGCTGTTTGCATTTTTACTCTACAGCAGCATCAGCGAACAACATGCTCAAGTGTTACGCAGTGCTTTATATGCCTTGAGTTATTTAGTGTACCTGAGTACTTGGTGCGTCATGGTGGTTGCAATCTCTTGTTGGTTATCTACCGCTCGACGCACACTCATTGTACTATTAGCTCTGTGGGCAATCAGCTGCTTATTAATACCCAAAATAGCAATGACTCATGCCAGCAACCAATACCCCATTGAATCTGGTCAAGCGTTTCAATCTAAACTTGAATCTGAGGTGTATACCCCGGAGCGACAACAGGCCATTGCCCAATTCAAGCAAGAGACATTAACTACCTATGGGGTTAGCTCAACCGATGACCTACCTTTTGACTGGTCTGGTGCGCAATTACAATTCGGCGAACAGTATTCAGATAAAGTCTTTGATCGACTCTTTGGCGCGCGCTCAGAGCAGCTAAACGCACAGTTCCAATACTATCAAAGTACCGCACTATTAAGTCCATTTATCGCAATACAAACCATTTCTATGGGGCTCGCTGGTTCAGACCACACCCACCATCACAATTTTGAAGTTGCGGCAGAAAAATACCGCCGAGTAATGCAGCAAACACTGAACTTCAATCAACGCGACCATGCTCATAAAGCCACCAGCCACTACGTTGCCGATAAGCAGCTATGGCAAGCTATTCCTGAGTTTGTATATCAACCGCCCTCATTTTCTCTGATGAGCGGACATTACCTTGTTGCGCTATGCGCGCTTATTGGCTGGTTACTATTCTCTGGAGTATTGGGAAGTTACTCGCTTTACCTACTGCGCAAGGAAGTACAAAGATGAACCGATTAATTATTACCACTGAACTCAAAAACTTATGGCGCGAAAAACTCACTGTTGCGGTGCTATCTATTACCCTGATTTTTGCAGCGCTGTCTTTTTACAACGGATATCAGTTTAGTCAAGCACAGCATGCGGTTATTGACATCGCTCAGCAGGAGCAACTCAGCGCAATAGAGGCCGCACAAAATTCACTCACGCAACGCCTATCAGAGCAAGGGTCTATTAAATGGTGGGAAGACATTTATGATTTACGAGGCCAAGCTTTTTATTTGATGGTCAACTATGCCACCAAGCCGCCATTAGCAACAGCACCTATCGCGGTAGGTCAAGCTGATGTATTCCCCTACTACTTTCGGATGCTCATAAGTGAAAAGCAAAATGTGGTACAGCAATATGATTATGTAAACCCATTACAATTATTACTTGGACAATTTGATCTAGCGTTTGTGGTTATTTACATACTCCCATTGCTCATCATTGGGCTAAGTTATAATGCGTTAACGCAAGAACAGCAAACAGGTCAGCTAAGAATACTGTTATTGCAGGGGATCAATCCGCAACATTTATTAAAAAACCAGCTACTTGTCAGACTTTCACTGGTACTGGTACCATTTTTACTCTGTAGCAACAGCTTATTGCTATTGAGCAATAAAGATTTCACTATTCAAAATAGTCTGATCTTTTCCCTCATTGTCAGTCTGTATTGTCTATTTTGGAGCTATCTAGCCGGCTTTATTGTCAGTAAAGGTAAAAGTACCGCAACAAATGCGGCTATATTAGTCGCATGTTGGTTGGCATTTGTGATTATTATCCCCGCCACATTAAATACGCTGAACGGAGCAGCAAATCCAACGCCTTCGAGAATACACTACGTTGATTCACTGCGTGAGCAGGCAGACAGTGCGAAAAAAGCCAGCGAGAAAACGTTAGCTAAGTTTTTCCAAGACCATCCAGAATTGGCGTCAGCTAACGACAACCCCAGTGACTATGCCACAAAAAAAATTGCCACAATCATTGCCATTGAGCAAGCTATGCATACTTTCGATCAGGCGTTTTTACAAATTCAAGATCAACAATCTCAGTATGCACAAACATTTAAGTTACTGTCTCCAGCTACTTTAGTTTACTCGGCCTTAGTGGACTTTTCTGGAAATGGCTTAACCAGACAGCAAGACTTTATGCAAGCCGTTGCACAGCATCATCAAGCGCTGCAACAGTTCTATAAAACACAGATTGTTGCTGCCAGTCAGCGCGGTGATTTCACGCCTTGTCGTGGCTGTAATGCAAGACCAACGCTTAAAGATTTAACAGTGATCCCACAGTTTAAAAATACGGTTAACGACACGTCTTCCCCCCCTTGGTCATTAATATTATTGGTGTTGGCTATATTTGCCCTCAGCTTAAAAACCAACCAAAGAGTGATACAAATCGGCTCTGCCCAATCTCAAGAGGTACGAGTATGAGCAAGGAGCACTTTACAGCAATAACACACCCTCTGGTTGAACAATTGCTTGATACTCATAAGGAGAAAATGTTTGAGTGGGCGTACGGGCTTGGTGCCCCCCTGCATGTGCTTTTTCCGCAGATATTTGCGGAGAATGTGGCACGTATTACATCGGTACTCACAACTCATCAACTGAAGCATCAAATTCTTTATGCTAAAAAAGCCAATAAGTCTCAATGTTTTATAACGCAAAGTTGTGCATTAGGCTTAGGCGTGGATGTGGCCAGTATTGAAGAGTTTGAATTGGCGTTAGCGGGCGGGGTTTGTGGGGAGAAAATTGGGGTATCTGGACCCCATAAATCTCGCGAATTACTCACCCTTGCCATAAGACACAATGCATTGGTTGCAATTGATTCTATCAATGAACTAAAAAGCGCGATTGAGATTGTACGCCGCACCCAACATGCAACCCAGAACATGCCGATACGTATTCTACTCAGAGTACACCCCAGCAAAGACACAAACAGCCGCTTTGGTCTGGTGCACGCAGAAATAGAAGAGGCACTTTCGTACTGTGTTGAATATAAAAATCATACATTGTTACAAGGATTTAGTTGCCATTTAAGTGGTTACAATACCCAGCAAAGAGGACAAGCTATTCATTATATGTGTGACTGTATTAAGCGTGCAAACCACCTAAACTTAAACGCCGATGTGATCAACATTGGCGGCGGTTTGCCTGTCTCTTATTTGGACTCCACACAATGGCAAGATGCATTAGATTATGAATATTTTCATAAAAACAGACAGTTCAGTGGCTTCTACCCATATCACTGTGCCCAACCAGGTGCTGATGCATTGGCGCAAATTCTATTAACGCCCAACCAAGCTGGGCAAACCGCAGCTGACGCAATCAACTCGCTATCGCTCACGCTCATGCTAGAACCTGGCCGCGCCTTGCTTGATCAAGCTGGTGTCAGTCTGTTTTCTGTACAAGGTAGCAAGCCATTACACGGTACCTCAGATTGTCATATTGCAACACTTTCAGGTACCAGCTTGTCATTATCAGAACAATGGTTCAATAGTGAGTTTTTGCCTTCTCCAAGGTTGCTTTCAAAAGCCACGCCTTCGTCACCGAGCCCAGTCAGAGTTGCCTTTGGCAGCGCAACATGTTTAGAAGATGACATGATCAGCTGGCGCTATATTCCACTACCGCATTTACCAACAGGCCATGACCTTATGGTTTATATCAATACCGCTGGCTACCAAATGGACTCTAACGAATCTGAGTTTCATTCCATGCCAATACCTAGAAAAATAACAGTGAGGTGGGACTCACCAAACATACACTGGCAATTAGAGCGCTAGCCTTTCACTGACAATTTATAGACATTATAAGGAGCATATTTATGATTATAAATACGCAGGAAAACTGCACAAAAAATTCAGCAACTTCGACCTATCGCAAGGTCTCTCAAAGCATCGGCAATACACCTTTAATGGAGTTCATCGTTCTGCCAAATGGCAGTCGAATGTATTTAAAATTAGAACAATTTAACCCCACCGGCAGCGCCAAAATTCGTATGGCTAAGTCCATGCTTGATGAAGCTGAACAAAACGGCTTACTTAAACCAGGTGGCCGCATTGTTGAATCGACCTCAGGCAATACAGGTGTCGGTCTTGCTATGCTCGCCGCTGAACGTGGTTATCATTTCACCGCGTTTGTTGATAACCATGCTGCAAAGGACAAAATTAATAATATGCGTGCATTTGGTGCTGAGGTCGTTTGTGTTAGCGACGAAGGTAATGATGGCCTAGCTACCGACGTGCGTGATGCAATGGCTGAACAAGTTGCCAAAGAACAAGGCGCGCTTTGGACGGCACAGCATAACAATTTTGCCAATAGCCGTGGTTATACTGAACTGGCCAAAGAAGTTGTAAATCAAATTGGTACTGATATCACTCATCTCGTTGGCGCAGTCGGCACTGGCGGGTCATTGTGTGGCACGACTCGCGCGCTGCGCGACCTAGGTTGCCATTCGCTCACAACATTGGGCGTTGAGCCAATCGGCTCTGTCATTTTTGGCGGCCCAGGGGCCAGTTATCATCAGTCAGGTACTGGTACACCTGAAGGCGCAGAAATTGGTGCCTTAATCGAATACGACTTGATAGATCAGGGTGTCAAAGTATCAGATAAACATGCATTTAACACCGCGCGTTACCTCACAAAGCATTACGCATTAATGGTAGGTGGTTCAGCAGGTGGTGTCATATATGAAGCATTAAAATCTATCCAATCAGCCCCTGCAGGCAGCATATTTGTGGTACTTGTGTGTGATGGTGGTGAAAAGTATTTAGATACCGTATTTAATGATCAATGGATGACCGAGCATCAATTATTTGACCCCCAATTAGATCAACAACTCAGTGACCTACTGCAACAACTTAAAGCCTAAAGGAATGACATATTATGACAACTACACAAACCAACTTGCCCATACTCAACGCTGCATTACTCGAGTCACTTGCCTTTCCATATCAGCAAGTTATTGATGTCGTTGAACACGCTTTCAAAGCCATCGATCACCCCGACTCAGCCAACCCACTAAAAGTCATCATGGCCCCAGAGGATGGCCGTTCCATTGCCTATAGTATGGCAGGGCGAGATGCTTCCAGTAATACCGTCGGCTTTAAAGTCGTGTATGAGTTTGACCCTGACAGAAGTCGTGGCAATTACCAGTTCTATTCATTTATCTTTTTATGTGACGACAGCACGGGTACCCCTGTGGCATTAATGGATGTAAAAGAGCTTGGCCCTATGCGTACCTCGGCCACTTCCGCGTTATTCGCAAAAGCCGCAGCCACTTCAGACGCACGCAGCGCACTCGTCGTTGGTACTGGCGTGCAAGGTCAAATTGCTTTACCCATGTTAGTGAGCGCAATGCCACAACTCAATAAATTAGCGGTACATGGCAGTTATGAAGCGGGTATTACTAATGTTCAAAACAAACTTAAACACCACCACCCTGACTATGACGTTGAGGTTTCGAGCGACTTAGAAGCATCAGTACGACAAGCAGACATTATTCTCGCTGTGACAGGTTTATCCGCAAAAGAAAACATTAAATATGAATGGTTAAAACCCGGAGCAGTCGTCATATTAGTCGGCTATGGCATCGACAAAGACGTGTTACACAAAGCGGATAGATTGATCACCACTGATGCTGAACAAATGAAAGTCACCGGTGACGATTTACTCAATGAACAGGGCGAACTCCCTGAAGTTGATGCCACACTCACTGACATTCTCAATGGCGAAAAACCGGCTCGTAACCACCCAGACGACATTATTTTTGTCTATAACAGCGGTATGATCATTACTGATGTTGCCTTGGGTCGTGCTGTCGCTGAATTCGCTAAAGCAAGTACTCGAGTAGAGGAAGTGTCATTATGGTAGCCACATCACCCTCTATATTTGATGACCTGAAAAAGGTCAGCACACTCGCTGGCCCGCTGATATTAACCAATCTATTATATGTGGCTATCGCCACTATTGATTTGGTGATGCTAGGCATGCTCAGCCCACTCGACTTAGCTGCTGGTGGGTTAGCCATCGGTATTTTTAACCAATTTAGAACCATGGGGACTGGGGTTGTGACCGCCACTGGCAACCTTGTATCTTATGCCGAAGGCAAAGCGCAAACCGAAAAAATAACCCCTTTGCTCAATGCCAGTTTACTGATCGGTACACTCATCGGCGTTATATTTGCTTTACTCATGGCGAATATAAAACCTTTTTTGCTATTCATAGGCACACCTGAGGTGCTTGCTGAGCAAACAGAAACTTACTTAGTAGTTGCTGCGCTGGGCTTAGTGCCTTGTTTCTGGTTTCAAAGCATCCGTCATTTTAGTGTTGGCTTAAAATCACCCGGACCGCTCATGATGATCACGGGCGTATCAGTAATACTGACTGTTATATTAAACTACGGTTTTATTTTTGGTCATTTTGGCCTACCTGAATTAGGTTTTCTTGGTGTGGCGGTTGCAACCTGTATCGTGCTCTACCTATCATTTTTTCTGTTTGTGATCATTGCCTGTAAAAATCAGGTGCTCAAACCCTATATCACATGGAAAGTATGGAAAACAAACAAAGAGTCACTCTCAAAAACATGGCATATGGGCTACCCCATTGGCGCAACCTATGGCTCTGAAGCTGGCTTTTTTACCGTACTGGCCTTATTTGTCGCCACGTTAGGTATTAGTGAACTTGCAGCACACAACGTCGTGAGCCAAATTGTCTACATTGTATTCATGATAGCCGCTGGACTTTCTTCTGCATGTTCAATTTATGTCAGTGAAGCCCATGCGAAATCTGACAAAACCCATGCCAAACGTGTTGGCCACTTTGGTTTGCTATTCGGTGCGAGTATCATGGGTGTCATAGCAATTACATATGTATTACTGCCCGAATTTATTTTAGCCCCCTTTCTCAGTGCCACTGAATTACAACAATCAAATGTCGTTGCTATTGCCACTCAGCTGTTATTGATTGCGGCTGTTTTACAAGTCTTTGATGCATCGCAAAATATTGGTGTAGGCATACTCCGTGGTGTCGGTGACGTTAAAAGTGCATTTTTCTTATCGATTCTTGGCTATTGGGTTATTGGTCTGCCGGTCGCATGGCTACTAAGCAGTTATATGAACCTTGGCATAAATGGGGTCTGGTACGCACTCACTCTTGGATTGAGTGTCACCGCGTTATCACAATTATGGATGTTTAATTATCGCGTCAAAAGCTTAGACACTGCCGCTGAAATACAAGGACAACAAGCATGATAACCACGCATTCTATCGCCTTTACCGACCAGCAAGTCAGGCAAGAAGTTGCACAACTTCCCGCTTATGGCGCAGGTCAAACGTTAGTGCAAGCTGACATGCTGTATCCTGCTAAAAATATGGTGAATTTGTCTGTAAATGAAAATCCATTTGGCGCCAGCACTGCCGCGCTCAATTTGGTTCAAAGTAAGCTTAGCGACATGAGTTATTACCCAGATAGCCAATGTACTGAATTGAAAAGTACACTTTCCGCCAAGCTCAACGTACCCAGAGAACATCTGGTTATTGGTAACGGCTCAGAAGATATTCTATCTATGCTGTGTAAAGCTTTTATCAACCAGGCCGATGCTGTGTTTGTGGCCAAACCTGCCTTTGCTTTACACCCCATTTACGCCAATATGATGGGAGCCAATGTGACCAACATCCCAATGGATGAGCACTTGGACTACGATGTCACAGCGTGGGTAAGTGCCATTAAAGCACACCCTAACCTCACAATGCTGATGATTGCCAATCCTTCAAACCCTGTCGGATGCACGTTAGACGATGCTGGATTGCAAGATATTATTGATGCCTGCCCGAAAGACACTTTTATTTTAATTGACGAAGCCTATTGTGAATTCTCTAACAACAGCCATAAGTTCGCTGATAGCTTAGCAATACTCAAAAAGCAAAATCGACCCTTTGCAATACTGCGTACTTTTTCAAAAGCATATGGCTTAGCTGGGCTGCGTGTAGGATACGGTATTATGTCTGACACCCATATTGTTGATTATCTAGATCGGGTGAGAACCCCATATAATGTCAACAACCTCGCACAAGCGGCGGCTATCGCGGTACTGGAAGATAGCAGTTATTTAAACGATACCGTTGACTTGGTTAACAACGAAAGAGAGCGAGTTCGCAATGAAGCAGAATCATTTGGCTACTTTGTTGCACCAAGTCTTGCAAACTTTCTCTTTATCAATGTGCGTCAACCAGCAACGCATGTTGCAGATATATTTTTAGAAAATGGGATCATGATAAAGCCTTGGAAAGAATCTGGGTTCGAGCAATTTATACGCATTACCATTGGCCTACCAGAGCACAATGACCGCGTTATAAAGCTACTTTCAAAATTGGCCTTACACGAAACGTAAGGTACAAGAGCTCTAACTATGTGCATGATATCCATCATGCACATTCACACTGTTCACTCAATGCGTTAGGCACAATCAACTGTAATACGCTCTAATACCGCTTGTGATACGGGTTTATGTATAAAGTACGTCGACTTTTCAGGAAAGTACTCTCCATGTTGCGCCGCATTAAAAATATCAGACACTAAAGGCGCTTGAATACCAATATGCATAAATAGCCCACTGCTGTCTTTGTGACACTCTTTACTTGACTGACAATAAAGTACCTGCGGTAATGCAGCGATGGCGCAGCGAATAACACGCTGAATTTTAAGTGAGTCAGACTGATATATCTGCAATGTACTTGGGCCTACTTCGTCGTTATTAAGACAATACGGATAAGATTGACCATTTATCTGTAACATATAGTGAGGTGTGGCGTTATCAACCGTGCGTGTAATGTCATATTGACTAAAATGTTGATCAATATAGTCAACGCTCACTGGCGCTGACAAGTGTACTTGCAAAGTAAAACTATCAACCCATGCTTGAGTTTTAGAGGTGATCCATATTGGCAAGTCAATCTTATGTTTACCCGGTAAACTCGCTGCAAATACACGATGATGTCCGTCAGCAATCAGCAGCTGCTGTTGCTGTAATAACGTATTTTGCAACCTAGACTGCAACTGTTCATTGTTAATATCATACACTCGGTGTTTGCTTTTACCACGCCCTCCCACACTCGGCTCAAACCATGTTTTCACTAACGTACACTGCGAGTGCCAGTCTAATACGCTAAAATCAATATCAGCAATTAACATGCAAGGCGGTAATGTGTTAGCAGACTGCGTCAGCGACTTTCTCAAAGCCAGCGCGTGAGAGACACTCACCGCTTCATGCCCTAGCAGACGTATTGACGAGCTTCCTTCATGTGCGTCTTGATGTGAATAAAGTGCCAATATCCCTACTGCTTTATACCCATTGATATCAATTTCATAAAATGAAAAGCGTTTATCTCTATGTGGTTTAATTGCCATGTTATCATTGTATCCTTCCAAATATAGATACAATATAACATATCAAATCAATGACTGAAGATACAATTAAACGAGATCAGTGAGCCAGACTTAACCAACATTAAATGGCCTAACAGAAGACATGTGATAAATAATGAAAAAGCGCTCGTATAAAGAATAAACAAGCACCATTTAGCCCCTCTTTTGAAGGGCTAAATGGCTAAGGCAGACAAAAAACAATAGTTATTGAAGATTAATAGGAGTACCGCCACCTAGTCTATTTATAGCGCCCTCAAGCCGAGTACACTATGCCTCCACCCTTGTTATTACTATGACATAAACACCGATATTAACGTCGCCCATTGCTTTTCAAGCTCAATCAATGAATACCCTGTTTTCACTTTTACGTCTGCGCCAGCATATATTTCGAGGTAAGTACTCAGTCCAAATCGCTCAATTAAAAACTGTGTGAACGCCCCCTCTTGTAAATAAGCCAGCTTTCTACCTAACCCCGTTTTAGCACTGTGCCTGATGTTTTCAGCCTCAGCAAGGCGAATTAGCTGGCCATATTCCGTTGCTGCCACGGCAACCGCACGATAAAGGTCGTGGCCAAAATCAGGGTACTCAGGCACAGCACCAAATCTATGCTGCAAAAATACCGCAATTCCATCATCAAAGAACCTATCTTCATAGCCATTTTTCTTCTGCTTCCTATACGCACTCACAGCATAAACATGAGTCAGCTCATGAATAACGGCGAGCCCTGCGTTAGTCCCTTTAACTTTCTCTGATAATACTTCCTCAGAAAATGTTTGAAGCACTCTTTTTTCAGGTAAATGGATGGTATTCCAATCTTGATAAGGTATACGTTTTTTCTTTGAGATATAAACAATGAGCGGCTCTTTGATTGGCGTACCATGATAGCTTGTCGACTGATTCAAATAGTTCAAAACAATCGCCCGCTCTTTTTCTATTTGCGTCGCAAGTTTTGCGACTATTTCTTTAGACACATTTGCATCATATTCCACCGTGAAATTATCTGACTTATAGGTCAACCCAAATGCGTTTAAACTCAATACAGTAATTAACACCCATACAAACTTCAAAATATATTCCTTGTTGTTAACTTAATTTTAGTTATATTAAACACATACCAATACGTCATAAACAGTCTAATCAGCGTTATTTCTTTGCAAAAGAAAGTAGGCGGCATGCTCGGGATTGAGAGGATTTTTCTTCACAGCTGCTTCATCCACACTTTTCTTATTACACACCGAGCACCGACACAAATTACGTTCTCATCTATCCCTAGCAACCTAAGTTTAATATTGTTATTTATATCAAGTTGTGAAATTCGGTTACGCTCTAGACCGATAATTTCTAACTCAAGATTGTTACTGAAATCAATATTCTCAATTTTATTTCTATCTAGTACTAGCTCTATCAGACTACTATTTTCAGCTAAGTCAATCTTTGTTAGCTGGTTAACATGCGCTCTAAACCTCTTCAGTTCAGAATTATTGCTCACATCTATTTCAGCTAACGCATTAAACCCAAGAAATAAACTGACCAACTTTTTATTGTTTTCTACATTTATTCTTTCCAGCGCATTATGCTCAGCATAAAAAAAGACTAATTCAACATTATTAAAAACGTCTATTTCATTAAGAAAATTGTTATTCGCAAGAATCGACGTTAACTCTAAATTATTTCTAACATTAAGTTCCTGAAGCTGATTACTTTCAACGATTAAAGTCTTGAGGTTTTCATTCAAGCTCAAATCCACCTCAGCGATATTGTTATTACTGATATCTAGATTATTTAGTTTTAGGTTTTTACTAACATCAAGTGTTGTAAGCTCGTTATACTCTGCGTAAAATTCAACTAAATGAACGTTATTTGTTATATCTATTTTTTGCAGGTTGTTGTTGCCTACTGATAAATTTTTAAGCCGTTGATTCCTATATAGTTCAATATCAACAAGTTCATTATAAGTAACAGACAATTCTACTAACTCAGGATTTTCCGTCACGTTTACAGACGAAAGTTGATTTACTGAAAGGTCTAATACTTCTAATCTAATATTATGTTTAGTGTCAATTTCTTTAATCTGATTACCGCTTAATCTGGCTTCAATAAGTAAACGTAAAAATTCTATACCGCGAGTTGATTCAATTTTTCTTCGTGCACAATTTATACTTGTAACATCTGAAGCCCGGGTGTGATTTTCACTTAAGCATTTTAAGAAGTTAGGATCTGCGATTACATCTTTTAAAAGTGGGTTGGTATCTTTTGCATACTTTGTATGTATATATGCTGGTTTAGCGTCATACCATAATTTGGCCCACATCCCTTCTTTCGCTTGTAATGCCCACAAAGATTTTTCAGGAGCCACGCCTATTTTCTGCGTATATTTGTTGCTACTTTCTCTGACATTAACATGGCCAGTCTCTGTATTCATAATTTGAACACATTGCCCCGATACAGACTTTAAGTAACCCTTTCTATAGACCCAATATTGTTTATTTTTAAACCAAACACGACTCCAATTTCCTTGCTGTTCAGTTTCAACATATTGTTGCCCAACCTGCAAATATCCTATTTTCTTACTATTCTTAGTTGGCATTGAACGTACATTAACGTTTTTTGCTACTTCCATGATAGAGCACTGTAAATCTGTACTCGCTGCAACAGCTGCATTGCCAAAAAGAATACAAATACAGAGCAACCAAACACACTTAAAATTCATAAACTGCCTCTTCCATAAAGTCAAAAATCGACATATGATATTTTAAAAATATCACCATGTGAAATTAATTATTCAATCTTATTAAGTTAAAGTTCAGTCTTTAGAATAGTCCGCTCTCAAGTTGTAAATCAAGAAGATAAGATATACCGAGGCTATTGCTAAGTAACAATGCATACGTTCAAAGCACTAAACTATATGCAGACTGCAATAATGAATCAAACCCTAATACAGAAGCATGTTTTTTATGAACCTTCCTCTACTAAAATAACCTACAAAAAAACCCAAGCATTAGCTTGGGCTTTCATATCAATCCAAATTATTAAAACGGCATTTTCATACCAGGTGGTAATTGCATACCGCCTGTTACGTCGGCCATTTTCTTCTCTGACGCTTCACCTACACGACGTACTGCGTCATTCACTGCTGCTGCCAGTAAATCTTCAATCATATCTTTGTCGTCTTCCATTAGGCTCTCATCAATTTCAACACGACGTACATTGTGGCTACCTAACATAGTCACTTTAACTAGGCCAGCACCGGCTTCACCTGTTACTTCTAAATTTTTAATTTCGTCTTGGGCTTTTTGCATGCGCTCTTGCATTTGCTGCGCTTGCTTCATCATGTTACCCATTCCACCTTTAAACATAAACTTTCTCTCTTACATCAAATCAAAACTGGCTAAAAGATAAGGGCTATTGTAACGAATTACAACGCCTGAATCGTATTTTCATCAATGATCGCAGCAAATTCTTGTACGAACTGCACGACATTCTCGTCTTGGTTAATAACATCCACAGCTTGCTGGTAGCGCTGTGCGTCTATTTTTTGCTGAATCAAAAACGGGGAATCTATTACGCCTGGGGCAAACACAATGTCTACCTCAACTTCATACCCGTATATTTCACTTAATGAAGCAATCAATTTCTGTCGTAAAATTGCGCTGTCTAAGTGTTGCTGAGACGCATCTACATCCAACTTAATACTGTTATTTTCTTTATTAAAAATAGAATGTAACGCAAATTGTCGCATTCTACCACCAAGCCCCATTCGCTTAATTAAATGTGCCCATTCATCTTGTTGATGAGCAAAACGAATATCACTAATTGGACTGGTAAAATCTTCAGGTATTTCGACTACTTGAGCAGCTGGTTCTGGTTGCTCTGCCTTTTTCACTGGCGCTATTTGCTCTAATAGTTCCGGTGCTAAATTTTCAGTTTTCGCTTGATGCTTTTGCGCAAACGGAATTTTCTTTTCAGGTTTTTCAACAGTAACCGCGCGTTTATGCTCGTGTGTATGCGGCGCACTATGCGCCGTCGGCTTTTTTGGCTCTTCGCCTTTTGGCTGTAAGAGTTGCCCTGCCCCAGAAATATTGCGATTTTGCAATATTTTAGCAATTGCCGAATTCGCATTCGCTTGCTTAGCTTGTAAGGAATCACCCTCTACCTGAGGCACTGTAGACGATTGAGTATTGCTATTGTCTGCAGGCTGCTGAGTACTCTGGGTATTTTGAGATTCACTAAACCCTAGCTCAACCGCTTGCGACATTAGCTCGCTGTATTCATTTGCAATATTCTGTTCTGCACTGTGTTCAGCGGGCTGGTCATTATTCTGTCCAATAAATGCCTTATCCAGCGCAGGGGTGGCTGCAAAGCTTTCAACTACGTCAGGTGCATTAGCTGACAACTCTGGAGAGTGCATATCAACTGTATTAACATTGTTAGATGTTGCTGATTCAAAAGCCGCAGCCTGGTTAACCGAGGTGTGCTCTATCACGCCATGTTCAGCGATTGCAGGTGCAGTGACTTCATGCTGTGGTTGTTGCTCTGCTGTTTGCTGTTTCGTATGCTGATCAACTTGTGACTGTATTACTTGAGATGCTGCTTGAGAGTCGGATACAGAGGGCTGTGGTGGTTGGCTTTGTTGTTTTGCTGGCTTATTAAATAACGCACGTAAATCACCTACCTTTGACTTACTTGTTGTGACGTGTTCTGTGGATGGTGTGCTTGATTGTGATATATCACTTTGTTCAAACGCCAACAAACGTAGCATCACCATTTCAAAACCCAGTTTTTGCTCTGGCGCCCATTTTAAGTCTTTTTTACCATTGAGTAATAATTGGTAAAATAGTTGTACTTGATGTGCATCAGTTTGCTGCATAATAGCGAGAACATCAGCTTCTTCAAATTGACTAAATTGCACGGCCTGAGGCACAAGCTGCGCTAATTGGATCACATGACATAGCGCAATTAAATCATCTAGCACACTAATGAAATTGCCATTTTTTACAGCTATATTTGCGACTTCAGTGAGTAATAACTCGCCGTCTTGACATAAAACAGCTGACAATAAGAGTAAAGCATGGCGGCTGTCCATCAGTCCGAGCATTTGTTGGACTGCAACCACATTTAAGTCACCATTGGTTTGTGCTATAGCTTGGTCTGTTAAACTGAGGCCATCTCGCATACTGCCATCGGCTGCTTTGGCCAATATTTGTAACGACTGCTCGTCAAAGGTCACGTTTTCTTGCGGTAAAATGTGCTCTAGTTGAGCAGTGATTTCACCTTGAGACAATGCATTTAAATTAAATTGCAAACATCGCGATAAAATCGTGACTGGCAACTTTTGTGGATCGGTTGTCGCCAATAAAAACTTAACGTGCTCGGGAGGCTCTTCAAGCGTTTTAAGCAATGCATTGAAACTATGCTTTGACAGCATATGTACTTCATCTATTAGATAAACCTTATATCGGCCTCTTGTCGGTGAATATTGTACATTGTCTAAAATTTCCCGTGTATCTTCTACTTTTGTGCGTGACGCTGCATCGATTTCAATGAGGTCAATAAACTTACCAGCTTCGATATCTTGGCAGCTACTGCACTGTCCACACGGATTAGACGTGATCCCTTGATCACAATTAAGGCTTTTTGCAAAAATACGGGCGATGGTCGTTTTACCAACGCCTCGGGTCCCAGTGAATAAATAAGCGTGGTGCAACCTTTGCTCATTGAGTGCATTGACCAGTGCTTGCTTTACATGCGCTTGGCCAACTAATTGATGAAAGGTTTGTGGACGCCACTTTCGAGCTAGGACCTGATAACTCATATTATTCGCCTTCGTACTCGACCAACGTAAACACGTTAATACCAAGTTCTTTAATACGCTTCTCGCCACCAAGGCCCGGTAATGAGATAACAAACGCGCCATCCGTTGCCTTACCGCCTAAGCGCTCTACCAATTTAGCGGTTGCTTCAATTGTGCCACCTGTTGCTAGTAAGTCATCAACTAAGAGTACTTTATCACCCTCTACGATTGCATCGGTATGTAACTCTAAGGTGTCTTCACCGTATTCTAATTGGTAAGATTGACTGATCACTTCACGTGGTAATTTGCCTGGCTTACGTACTGGAATAAATGGAATACCTAATGCGTACGATAAAGGTGCACCAAAAATAAAGCCGCGGGATTCTGTCCCTATTATTTTTGTAAACCCTTGCCCTTGATATTTCTCAATAAAGCAATCGATGGTTGCTTTAAGTGCTTCAGGGTTAGCGAGTAGCGTTGTTACATCGCGAAACATGATCCCAGGCTTAGGGTAATCTGGAATAGTTACAATACTGTCTGCAATTAAAGACAAATTAGCTTTCGTCATAATAAGGAACTTTGTTAAATAAATTATCAAAGAAGTGATTATAACAAGAATGGCTGAACATGAAATGCCCGTTGCTATGTTTATCAAATTAATACGTTTGAGTGCTCAAACAAACAACAAAAAAGGCTGCACATTGGCAGCCTTATGATATAAACAATGTGATTGGGTTTATGCGCTTAGGCTGATCCAACCTAAAATCCCATTTAAACACCCTACCACTGCAAACACCGCTAAAAATGCAAAAAAATATGTTGCATTAAATGGGTCTTTGAAATCACCTTCAGACATAGTAATTACCTTAATTTTTAGCACGACAAAACGCAGCACATGATAATCGATCTACTATAGTCAATAAAGATGTAAATGTTAGTTTTTTGACGCAACAACTCCTAATTCGGCCATTGCACTGAGTGTTTGTTGTGCACCTACACTTAGCTGTTCATACGTAAACTGAGGAACCTGAGTCAACACTGCTTCAACTAACTTGGGCAGTACAATCCCTGGGTTTTGTTCTAACTCGTTTAGCAGTAAAGCCGTCATCGGATTAGAAGAAATAAATGCCACCTCTTCATCTGCGTCCCGATATACCACAAAGTAATGGGGTTGCTCACTTGGCTGTTGTGGCACGAATTCCTCACTAATTTGATGAACCGCAAAGGTATAACTTAAATTACGGGCGGTGTCTTTTAAGTATAAAGGCTGCGTCTGCCAATCACTTATTGCACAATAATTGTCTGAACTTAGGCACACAGATACGTCAAGCTCTACCCATTCATAGTGCGCTAGCTCCAGCATAAAGACAGGGTCGTTCGGTGTCAGCTCATAACTATGCTGTAAAAACGATAAAAATTCTTGGCTAATCTCCAAAAAATAGGGGCTCTGACAGTTATGTACAGTAAAAAATTGGCGTACTAATGCCAGCCAATCTTTACGTTCATACAGGCTTTTTAATACCGGAAACGCCGACGCAACAAAACCTTCAATATTATTAAAAAACAGTTCGTTATAAATTTTTATTCGCCGTTCTGACACACCTTTTGGCCGAGCAACTAATTCAGGGTTTCGAATGTGGGCCATAAATGCTTGTTGCACTTCAGCAAATGACATTATGCAACCCCTTTCGTATTAAGTTGTGCTTGGGCCTGCAAGCTGTGAATTTGATTTAATTCTCCCCTAAGCTCTACAATGTCGGGAATATTAAAGTCGCGTTCTAGTAAAGTGGGAAATACACCATGATATTGGTATGTTTTATCCAATAAGTCCCAAACCGGATCACAAACCGGTGCGCCGTGTGTATCAATAAGTAAATCTTCTGCTTCTACAAAGTGCCCTGCCACATGCCCATACGCTATGCGTGCTTGCGGCATTGCACGCATGAATTCAAGCGCATCATATTGATGGTTTACGCTATTAACGTAAATGTTATTTACATCTAATAACAAGTCACAGTCTGCTTCTTCTAAAACAGCTAAAGTAAAGTCCTGCTCTGACATCTGTTGACCCGGCGCTGCGTAGTACGAGACATTTTCTATTGCAATAGTTCGCTCTAAAATATCTTGTACCTGCCGAATACGGCTCGCAACATGTGTTACCGCCTCCTCAGTAAAGGGAATAGGCATTAAGTCGTACATATGCCCGCTACCGGAACAGTAGCTAAGATGCTCACTGTAAAGCAGAATATTATGCTCATCAAAAAATGCTTTTAACTCTTTAACAAAAGCAACATCAAGAGCATTCGGTGACCCTAAAGACAGTGATAAACCATGACAAATAAACTGATGCCGCTGTGTTAATTGTTTAAACTGGCGACCAAACTTACCTCCCATCTTAAGCCAGTTTTCTGGTGCCACTTCAAAAAACTGCGCCTCAGACGGTGGAGAAAGTAAAAAGTCATCTAACATCTCTCGCCTTAAACCAAGGCCGACTTTTCCTAATTGGGACTGCAGCATCTTTTCTCCTTAAATGGGGCAGCCAGCGCTACCCCAGTGTTAATTTCTTAGTGTGAACCACCACATTTGCCTTCACCACACTTACCTTCTTTTTTACCTTTTGCGTCGCCACCACATTTGCCTTCGCCGCACTTACCTTCTTTTTTACCTTTTGCGTCGCCACCACATTTGCCTTCGCCGCATTTACCTTCTTTTTTACCTTTTGCGTCGCCGCCACATTTTCCTTCGCCGCATTTACCTTCTCCAGCGTCTAACTGGTATCCCGCAGTCATTGTTTCAAATGCAAATGGGTTAGCGCTCGCCTCTGGAGCAGCTAAACTCGCAGTACCTACAACAACCGCACCTAGTGTTAATGCAATAGAGTTTTTCTTAATTGTGTTCATGCTGGATTCTCTCTGTGAAATAATTGATTCATTGAATAGACCATATGCCCTACTAAAATCTTTCACTAAAAACTCAAAAAAAGCAAATTTGTACTTAGAAACTTCTACAGAGTCGTTTAAAATGGCCGCCCTTTTGCTGTATGAAGTAACCTGATGAAACTAGTGTTAGCCCCTATGGAAGGCGTCGTCGATTTTAAAATGCGCCAGTTATTAACTGACATTGGCGGCTTTGATCTATGTGTCACCGAGTTCATTCGCGTTGTCGACCTAACGTTTCCACGACGCGTTTTCACTCGTTATTGCCCTGAGTTGCTCAATAAAGGTAAAACACGCGCTGGCACACCCGTTCGTATTCAGCTACTAGGGCAGGTACCACATGCTTTGGCGAATAATGCCCGAAAAGCCGTTATGCTCGGCTCTCATGGCATTGACTTAAATTTTGGTTGCCCAGCTAAAACGGTCAATAAAAGTAAAGGTGGGGCTGTTTTACTCAAAGAACCAGAGCAAATGTATCAAATCATCAAAGCCGTACGTGACGCAGTACCAAGCGAACATCAAGTGAGTGCTAAGATCCGACTGGGTTTCGATGATGACAGTAACAGCAGCGAGATTATTGATGCCGTTGAAAGTGCTGGCGCATCTAGTTTAGCGATTCATGCCCGAACCAAAAAAGATGGCTACAAACCACCTGCTTATTGGGAAAAGATCCCTCCCTTATTATCAAGGCTCTCAATACCAGTTGTCGCAAATGGAGAAATTTGGCAAGTTGAAGATGCTTTCTTGTGCCAACAACGCAGTGGTTGTAAAGATTTGATGTTAGGCCGAGGTGCGCTTGCAACACCTGATTTAGCGGCAAAAATTAAAGCTAAAATGCAAGGATATGACTATACTCCGCTACAATGGGAGCATATTATTTATCATATACTGCACTCATCTATGCACCAAGACCCAGCGTCTAACGAGAAATACTTTTCATCCAGAACAAAGCAATGGTTAGGCTATTTGAAGCGTCAATACCCACAAGCCCATGAGTTATTTGATGAAATAAAAACCTTAAAAGCCAAACAAGATGTTGTGAATGTGTTAGAAAAATACGCAAAACAGCCAAGTATTGATTCAAATCATAATATAATTGACTAAAGCTGATGATAATAGTTGTTCACAGGAGAGCAACTATGAATACAGAACAAACTGGAAACTATCAACTTCAATTGAAGAATGAGCTTGAGTTCGTTCGCAATCGGTTTTTATTGGAACTAAAGCAATCAAAGCATCCATATACAGGGGAGCTCGCGCTAGTATTAGAACAAAACGCGCCCGCAGATTGGCTTGACCTTATTGCAAGTAAAGTGACTCCTGAACAATTTCCACGTTACCAACGGTTAGTGCAATTAGAAGCCGCGCTGTGCCAAATCGACATTGGTCAATTTGGCTATTGTTGTGACTGTGAAGTACCACTAACGTACGAAGAACTCAAAAAAGATGCGGCTACTCAGCGATGCCATCAATGCCAATCTAAAGTGAGTTAAAGCCAGCGATGTTCGCCAAAGAGAAAATACTGCCTGGGTATAAGAGCACACTTTCAATCAGTGCCGCTGTTTGCTCATCAACGAGTTTTATCCGCGCTTGCAAAGTAACACTCGCCTGCTTGTGTGACCAACCTTGATAATGAATCCCGAGGTCAATCTCCATTAATGCCAAAATCAAGTGCTTTGTATCTGGTTTAATACTGAATGCGCAGTGGCGTGCCGTTTCAGGTAAATTGATATAACTATCAATCCAATTTAACCCATTTATCAGCTGGCAGTGCGCTTGTAAATAGTGCAGTGTAAAATGCCTTCCAGTATTATCATCGATATCAATCAAACTCTTTTTTCCTTGGCTCGCCAATGCTTGTTGAACTACATTGAGCGTTTTACTAGGTGCCTTAGTAAGGCCATAGTAGTAATTTAGCTTACTTTGATACCATTCCTTACCATTTGGCAATTGATACAAACCTAGAGCTGTTCTGGGCTTATATGTGTCTAAATACGTTTCCAACGAAACTATTGATCCTACCTGAGGCGTTGTCGTCGTGATATATTGCAATAGCCTGTCACGTTCATAGCGAGATAAATAAATTTTACTGCCTATCGCTTGCTGCAATCGCGTCTGTACTAAGTGTGACCACGCAGCTAATTTTTCATTGTTAGTGCCTAAGTTCTCGAGCATATTGACTTGCACAGGCCAAGGTAAAAAACGCTCAGGGTAGCGCTCCTGAATTTGAAGAAATTCAAGTTCTTGTTGCTGTGTTTGCGTCAACACATCAACAGCAACCGATCCATACAAATGATGCCGGCGCGCTAAGTAAGCCTCACTAAATGGTAACGTAATGATGTCATCCGTCTTTGTATGGCCATCAAGCACGCGATTGTTCGCTTTAAGCTCATTGCGTACATCATTAAAAGACAAAGACGCAGGTGTATGAGCATCACAGCCAACTAACAGCATCAAGGTTGTTAAAAGGTAAGTAATTTTAGGGTTCATAATATTATCGTATTAAAACAGAGCCAATAAAAAAGCCCCTTTCGGGGCTTCTATTTCTAGATTTTAACGCCTTTGCGTTCTGCCTTGTCTTTAATAAACGTAGCCCAACCTCTTGCAAACTTGCGAGTTCTAGGATCTTCTTGTGCTTTAACAATAGACTGGTATGCTTTTTTGTATTTTTCTTGATACAAATAAGCTTCAGCCAAGTCTGAGTATGTCATCCCTTTCTTATCAGTGCCTAATTCTAGTGCCTTATTCAGTTTTTTAACTGCAGCACTATATTTTTGCTTAGAAAGTAAAAGACTACCCGCTTTCCTATAAAGTTCAGCATCATCGTCAAACTTTGCTGCTTCTTCATAGTACTTAGCTGCACTAATCAAGTTTTTAGCTTGGTGAAAGTAACTTGCAACCGCCGTTACATTCTTTTTAACACGCTCAATCTTCCCTTCTTTGATTGCTTTTTCAAACACAATCGCCGCTTTATAAGGAATTTCGTTTAAAGAATAGTAACTACCTAAGATCTTGTAGTGGTTTTCTTTTTCAAAATAGCCTTTTTTATACGCTATTTCCATCACAGTCTGCCCTTTACTATATTGTTCAGTCTGCATGTAAAAAGAACCCAAACGAGTCCACATCTGCGGATCTTCAGGGAATAACTTAACGAGAGTTTCACCAACTTTAACTGCTTCTTGATACTGCTTAAGCTCAAAGAACGCCCCAATCTTTATCATATGATATTGTTTGTTAGGTTCTTTTTCTAGCTCAATAGCTTTATCTGCAGGCTCAACAACTTTGTTGTATTGCTTAAGTTCATAATAACCCTGAGCAATACGCGCATACACTTTACTGTCTTCTTCTCCAGTAAAGTCCATCCAGTCATTGTACGATTTAATCGCATCGTTAAACTTACCAGTACCAGCTAATAAATCACCTAGTAACTTATATAAGTCAGCTTGATCTTTGAAGTTCAGTGCATCAGGCGCAATTGCTAAACGACCATATTTGATCGCTTCAGCATAGTTCTCTTTTTGCGCATACATGCTACCTAGATAGCGATTAACCGTTGCTTTATCAAAATCACTTGAAGGCTCCAGCTCTTTCAGCAATGCGATTGCTTCATCAACTTTATCTTCGTTGTACAAGTCAAAAGCTTTAACCACTTTTTTACCTGTACGTTCACCCATGATTTTGGTTTTGGCGTTTTTACGTTCTTCAATCTTAGCATAATCAGGTGCTGCAACAGCAGCTGTGCTGTAAACAGTACCCGATAAAGACATAAGTAAAGCAAGAGCTGTAGCTTTCTTTAAGTGCGTCATTTCTTGCCTCCTTAATCTTGGTTAAGTTTAAAGTCAAGTTGAACAGTTAACCCTGGCTGTACCAGTGGCTTTCCATCAACAATTTTAGGTCGGTATTTCCACTTACGTAACGCTCTAATCGCTTCTCGATTAAATATACGCTTTGGCTCTGCGGCAATAACTTTTACGTCATCAACGCCACCAAGCTCGTTAATTGTAAATGAAAGTTGTACCCAACCTTCTTTACCATCACGCGCAGCTTGTGTTGGGTACTTAGGCTCAATTCGAACGATAGGTGTAGCATCACCATCGCGTCCAAATGCACCAGGACCACTAAGACCACCAGCTGTTCCCCCTAAGTTGATGCTAGGCATGTTAAAGCCAATAGCACCTGCTGCAGGGTTTGCATTTTCAGGTTGAGGCGGCTGCGGTTTAGGCGGCTGCTTCGGTGGAGGTGGCGGTGGAGGCGGAACACGTTTCCGCTCCTGCACCTCTGATTCAGGCGGATTCGTCAAAATTTCGACAACTATCTGCTCTTTTTGCTCATTTGATCTATCGGCACCGCCGGAGATCAAATAAGACATAAAAAAGAACAAGCCGAAAGTAACTGCCCCACCTGCAATCAGTGAAAACAGAAAACGAATCATTACTTAGCTCCAGCGATTGAAATCTTAAGGCCGTCATCAGTCGCCTTGATTTGGTCCATTACCTTCACAACTACACCGTGTTTAGCACCTTTATCCGCTTGGATAATGATGGTTTCAGTCGGTTGTTCAGCAATGATACTTTCAAGGTTCGCACTAACACGCTCAACATCTACTTGACGCTTATCCATCCAAATCTCACCATTTTCACGGATAGCGATAAAGACATTAGCATTCTTGGTCTGTTGAGCTTGAGCAGCCTTAGGCTTCTTAACTTCAATACCTGCTTCTTTCACGAAAGAAGTGGTAACGATGAAGAAGATCAGCATGATGAATACGATGTCTAGCATCGGTGTCATATCTACTGCTGCTTCTTCGTCTTCACGAAAACGTTGTTTACGTGCCATATTTATTTCTCTCTCTAGTGATGTGGCAGACTGTCCACAAGGCTTGCTTTAGCCATTTTCGCTCTTGCTTCAAGGCGAGTGCTAAAGAAAACACCTGACAGTGCCGCAACCATTCCAGCCATCGTTGGTACCGTTGCCATTGAAATACCTGATGCCATCAAACGTGCGTTACCAGTACCTTGGGTAGCCATAGTTTCAAAAACTGTGATCATACCTGTTACGGTTCCTAGTAAGCCTATTAATGGACACATAGCTACCAATGTTTTGATAATCAACATACGCTCATCTAATTTCTCAGACGCTTCAGAAATCCATGCATCACGAATTCTGTGTGCGTACCAAGACGTTGTGTCTTGGCGGGCGTCCCACTTAGCTACAATATCCGCTTTCATTCTCGGGTATTCAGCAAGTAGGAACCAATAGCGCTCTATCATTAAAACCCACATAAGAAAGAGTGCTATCGCGACCACGTATAATACTTGGCCGCCTGTGCCAACAAAATCCCTGATAGATTCCCAGGTCTCCATCAGGACTAGCATTAGGCTTTCTCCTTCTCCGCATGTGCTGCAACGATGCCAGCACTTTGCTCGTCAAGGATATGTAGTACAGATTTACTACGACCTGAAACGATAGCGTGTAATAGGATTAGAGGTAGAGCAGCAATCAGACCTAGTGCTGTAGTTACTAGCGCTAGAGAGATGTTACCTGCCATGATTTTCGGGTCACCAGTACCAAATAACGTGATTGATTCAAACGTCATGATCATACCTACAACCGTACCTAGTAGACCTAGTAAAGGTGCAATAGCTGCAAGAATCTTGATAATGTTGATCCCAGCTTCTACACGTGGTGTTTCACGTAAAATAGCTTCATCAAGCTTAAGCTCAAGGTTTTCAACGTCTTGGTTCTTGTTATCTTGGTAAACTTTCAAGATACGACCAAGCGGGTTATTTGCGTTAGGTGTATTGATGTTTTTCATTTGCGCTTTCATTTTGCCGCCAACGATCATTAAATCAATAAAGCGAACTAGCGCTAACAACGCACCAATAATAAGTAATACAGTAATGATATAACCAACTGTATCACCCTGATGCCAACGCTCTTCAACTGTTGCACGCTGTGTGTTCAAACGTAAAATTGAACCACGAGTCGGGTCAACATAAAACTTAGCATATGAACCAGCTGAAGTACCTAGTAGTTCATTAACTTGATTTAGTACGTATCCATCAGGTTGTTTACCTAAAGGTACGATTGCTTTATTTGCCGCATCGTATAGTACATAACCGTCTTTCGTTACAAGGTTGAAGTTACCAACACGAGTTACTTGCTTAACCTTCACTTCACCACTCAACTCAGCAACTTGCGCTTCAAAAGTAGAAACTTTTGCAGACTCAGTCATCTCAGTTTGGAAAGCAATCCAAAGCTCTTCTAACTCACGAGTAGTCGGAAGCTCTTTTGCCGCCGCTAATGAACGAAGTACTTCAGCACGACCTGGTTTTTCAGCACTCACTAAAGACGCTTCAATTGAACCAATTGCTTCTGATGCAGAACGACGAACAACACCGAACATCTCACCAAGCGTACCCGTTGCATTGTTTAGTTCAACTTCTTTCTCAGCAAGTGTAATTTCGTTTTGCTTGAATTCTTTGTTTAAACGAACGCCACGTGCTTTTTCAGCAGCTAGTTCGCGCTTCGCTTTGTTAAACAAAGCTTGCTTATCAGCACGTGCTGATAAGAACTCTTGCTCACGTTTCTTGTTGATATTACCTTCAGAAATACGCGACTGCTTAACTTCTTGAAGGATTTTGTCTAGTGCTTCTGTGTTTGCATGTGCGTTAAGCGCGGCACCTGCAGAAACAGATAGTGCTGCAGCAACTGCAAAACCTTTAAATAGTTTCTTCATTTTTATATTACTCCGCGCCAAAGATTGGTAATGCAACAAGATCTGGGGCTGCCTGATTACGAGCGATACGGATCATATCTTTAATCGGCTTAAGGTATTCTTCACCTAATGCATCCCACTGCTTTGAATCGTTGTTCCATACCCAAGCGTGCTTCATATCAAATGATTGAGCAACGTAGGCAATACGCCCTAAGCGCGCGAAGTCAACGTTAATATTCTTTCCGCTGATTTCTAAAGAACCTTGTGATGCAGCAATACCTGAACTGTAACCAGTTTCAATTGTATATGCATCTAGAACTTGGCGGAACTTCTCAGAAGTCGTTACTTTTGAGTTAGAAAGTAATCCGCGTAGTTTTTCAACTCGACCCATACGAGTTTCAGTATCAAACGGAACGTCCGCTTTGATGAATTGCTCAAGCGTATCGATCATGCGATACATCAAAGGCACAACGTCTTGTTTGGTCTTTTCGATAGTTCCGATTTGACGGTCGAAAGATTCGATACCTGCACGTTGGTCCATAACCAAACGTTCAACGTGATCATTATAAACTTTAAGAAGTTCTGTTTCGTCTACAACACTGCGATATTCGCCGACCAATTCTTGCGTCTGACCGAAAATGTTGTCGATTTTTTCTTGAGACTTTTGAGCAGCCTTTTGAGTTTGTTGACCTACTTTTTGTACGTCGTTCAAAGGATCTGCAATCACATTGCTGCTTGCAAATGCTGTAGCACCTAAAAGTGCTGTAGCTACAAGACTCTTTCTGATTTTAACAGACATAGTTCCCAACCAATTAAGTAATGTTACTTTTATAATTTTATCACTCTTTAAAAGAGCAACCCTGATATCTTTTAACAGATATCAACTGTCCAATAATGCTAAATGCAAGTCCATGTGTCAACTTCACGGGCAAAACAATTTTTGTTGACAAGAAAAAATAAACTCGATAGAAAACAAAAAATTAACAATGATTTTCTACCCCAGCGCCTGTAGCCGTTGATTATAAAGCACTTAACCAATCTTCTTTACAATTTATTACAACCGCACAAAATATTGTAATGGATATATTATTTTGGTAAATTTCACATGCAACTCACTGATTCTAAAGGGGTCAAAATGTTAACTCCAAAAAAATTATTGCAATTTATTCACCAACAAACGTAGAGTGCTTCAAACGACTAAAAAACGAGCTTATTCTTTACTTGCTTTCGCTATTTGAACCTCAATTTCCGTGAGGAATTTAGCAACATGAAGCCCATCCATAAGGCCATGATGGACTTCAATATTTAACGGTATTGTATTAGTTATAGAATCATATTTCCCAAATACAAATTTTGGAATGCCATTTTCTACATCTCTTGCTGTACGGGCATGGCTAAAACTGGAAAACTTGAACCAAGGCAAAATGGAAACATACACCTGGTTTAAATCAGTGGACCTTGACAAAAAAACATCGTTAATCAAGGGCTGTTTTGAATGGAATTGTTGTGCGAGCACCGTACTTTGAGAGAACGCGAATAAGTCGGTGCCCTTATTCAATGGCACAAAGCGAAAGGTCTCGTCATCATTTAAAAACACCGTACTCAAAACCACATCATCAGTCACCACCACCGTATCACCCACAATTCGATAGCGCATGGGCTCATAAGCATCTATCGCTCGTGACAAACAATATAAATAACAGTGTGAAAACGGCACTTTGCGCGCTTTCGACCACGCGTGTAACTTACCAAGCTCTAATTCAACTGTTATATTAAAAAACGGCTCCGAAAACGCTTGATAAAATCTAAAGTGGTCTGCTCTAGGCCATGTTTTCATATTCAAAGTTTTCAATACTCATCACTCTCACATAAAAAAGGCATGCCAGAGCATGCCTTATCATTTTTCATTGAAATTATAGTCTATCGATTATAAACCGTTTGCTATTATCTCTTGTGCCAATTCATCCGCAATAATGTGAGTAGACTTTTGTTCAGACTCAGAGCGAGTAAAAATCTCTGCTAATGTCTCAAAAATGCCTTCAACATGCTTAGTTGCAAGTGCTTCATCGTACCCTTGTGGTTGGGTTTCATAAAACACATTAATGATACCCCCAGCGTTAATCACATAATCAGGTGCGTACAACACGCCTTTTTCACGTAATATCTCACCATGTCGAGACTCTGCAAGCTGGTTATTAGCGCAGCCTGCAATGATATTCGCTTTAATTCTCGGAATAGTTTCATCATTTACCGTTGCGCCTAAAGCACATGGAGCGTAAACATCCACATCAAGGTCGTAAATCTCATCGATACCAACAGCAGTTGCACCAAAATCAGTTACCACTCTATCAACGGACGCCATATTTATGTCTGTCACGAACAACTCTGCGCCCGCCTCATGTAAGTGCTTACACAAGCCATAAGCAACCGCGCCAAGCCCTTGTACTGCGACTTTAACACCCGCTAAATCTTGATGTCCATGCTTATGCTGATATGCCGCTTTGATCCCTAAGAACGTACCTAGAGCAGTAAATGGTGATGGGTTACCACTTTTACCTTCAAGACCTAATACATAATTAGTTTCTTGATTCATAACCATTACATCACCGGTAGTAATGTTAACATCTTCTGCTGAATAATAGCTGCCACCTAAACGCTCAAGGTGTCTGCCAAAAGCCTTAAATAGTGCATCCGACTTAATTGTCTTAGCATCACCTATAATGACTGATTTTCCGCCACCAAATGGTAAACGAGCAACCGCATTTTTATATGTCATTCCCTTTGACAGGCGCAGTACATCATACACCGCATCTTCATCTTCTGCATAATCCCACAAGCGGCAACCGCCTACGGCAGGACCTAGCTTAGTGCTATGTACTGCTATAATGGCTTTTAAGCCTGACGCCTCATCGGCACAAAACACCACTTGTTCATGGTTATCAAATTCAACTTGGTTAAAAACAGCCACTTTATAGTTCTCCGAAATTTTTGCCCCATTGGGGTGAGTAGCGCTGAAACTGGCAAAACTCTATCACTATCTGTTTGGTGTTACTAGGAAATGAGATGATCAACCTACAATTGCTTGCATATTTAAATTGTTATTTTAAATGCAACCAAAAATAGAGGTAAATAATTCAATATTTATTTAAATAACAACTTATACAGTTAAAATATCTTAATTATCAGCAAGGACCCTTTACGTAAACGTAAAGCTCGACCCCAATGTACAGATATAATTACAAAAAAAACCGCATAAAAGTGACCTTATATGCGGTTATGATTAAACTGTTAACAAGTTTATTTTAACTTACTATCTAACTCTTCTATTTTTGCTTTCCAGATTGCAGGGCCTTGTTCATGCGCATTGGCACCAGTGCTATCTACCGCAACAGTTACCGGCATATCTTCTACTTCAAATTCATAGATAGCTTCCATTCCCAAATCTTCAAAAGCAACGACCCGCGCTTTTTTAATTGCCTTCGCAACCAAGTATGCAGCACCACCGACAGCCATTAAATACACTGATTTATTTTGTTTAATTGATTCAACGGTCGCTGGGCCTCGTTCTGCTTTACCAATCATACCAACAATGCCAGTACTTTCGAGCATCAAGTCAGTGAATTTATCCATACGCGTTGCCGTTGTTGGACCAGCAGGGCCCACCGCTTCATCACCGACAGCATCAACAGGGCCTACGTAATAAATAAATTTATTATTGAAGTCTACATTTTTAGGTAAACCTTCACCTGAGTTGATCATATCTTGTAAACGTTTGTGTGCAGCATCACGGCCCGTTAAAATTTTGCCTGAAAGTAATACTGTCTCACCCATTTTCCAGTCATGGGTATCTTCTTTTGTCAGCGTATCAAGGTTAACGCGACGCGTATCTTCACCCACTTCCCATGTCACTTCAGGCCAATCTTCTAGTTTTGGCGCTTTTAAATCTGCAGGTCCTGAACCATCGAGCGTAAAGTGTACATGGCGTGTAGCTGCACAATTTGGGATCATAACCACAGGTTTTGATGCCGCATGGGTAGGCGCTGTTTTGATTTTTATATCAACCACTGTTGTTAGCCCACCAAGACCTTGAGCACCGATCCCTAGTTTGTTCGCTCGCTCGAAAATCTCTAGACGCAATTTTTCTTCTGCAGTTTCAGCGCCTCGAGCTTGTAATTCATGAATATCAACCGGATCCATCAGCGATTCTTTTGCCAGTACAGCGGCCTTTTCCGCAGTACCACCAATACCTATTCCTAACATACCCGGTGGGCACCAACCTGCCCCCATTGTTGGCAGTGTTTTTTCAACCCATGCAGCCACATCATCTGATGGGTTCAGCATTACCATTTTTGTTTTATTTTCTGAACCACCACCTTTCGCGGCAATCATTACTTCCACTTCAGCGCCAGCCACCATATCAATGTGCACAACCGATGGTGTATTGTCTTTGGTGTTTTTACGACTTCCTGCTGGATCTGCTACAATAGAAGCTCGCAGAGGATTGTCTGGATTTAAATATGCGCGACGAGTACCTTCATCAACCATTTGTTGAACAGTTAAATCCGTTTGATCCCATTTCACATCCATGCCAACTTTAACAAAACAGGTCACGATACCTGTATCTTGACACAGCGGGCGTTTGCCTTCTGCAGACATGCGAGAATTTATCAAAATTTGCGCAATGGCATCTTTTGCAGCTTTACTTTCTTCTTTGTGATAAGCCTTCTCTAATGCTTGAACAAAATCCAACGGGTGATAAAAAGAGATATATTGCAAAGCATCTTCAATACTGTCGATGAAATCTTGCTGACGGATCATACTCATGACGGTTCCTTAATTTGTGCTATTAACCACAATAGTCAATAACAGAATACATCTAGACGATAATGACGGTTTACAGTGACCCTTCGGTGACTGTAGAAAACGAGATAAGTATGATACCCTCCCCGCCCGTTTCGGGCTAGTTTTCAGGTTCAAGTAAATGATAAATGAGCAAATCAATTGTAAAAAATTAGATATATCACTCTCCACTGTGGCACTTTTTGAGCAATTTGCCCACTTACCATACGCAATTTTGCTCGATTCTAGTCATGCTCAACATGAAAATAGTCGCTATGACATTATCAGCATTAACCCGACACATATACTTGAAGCCAAATCTCAAGCAATTTTTCTAGATGGAAATAAAATAGAGTTAAATTGGTTCGAGGCCATGAATACCCACTTAAATATGTTATCTAAACATCCCGCGCCATTTGAATTGCCATTTTCAGGCGGTTGGTTAGGTTATTTTGGTTATGATTTAGGCCGTTATATAGAACGAGTGCCTGAATCAGCACAACAAGATATTGCGTTACCTGATATGGTCGTTGGCCTCTACCTAGATGCGTTGATCAAAGATAACTTAACAGATACTTGGTATTATGTGTCGCAACCAAACGTCGATAACTTATCCGATTACTTCGACTTATCTACACCGACAAACAGCGCTGAGAGTAACAACGACTTCTCATTAAACAGCGATTGGACATCGAACCTTACACAACAAGAGTACTTTGATAAATTTTCACACATTCAAGCTTACTTAAAAAGTGGTGACTGTTATCAGATTAATCTCGCACAACGCTTCAGTGCACAATACTCTGGCAATCCCTGGGCAGCATATAAACGCTTGCAAACTCAAAATAAAGCCCCCTTTTCTGCCTATATTAATTTGCCTTATGGCGCTGTTTTATCGGTATCACCAGAACGGTTTTTGCTCGTTAATCACAACAAAGTTGAATCAAAACCTATCAAAGGTACTCTACCCAGACTTGCAAACGCCGATGCAGATCGCCAACAAGCCATAACACTGCAAAATAGTGCGAAAGATCGTGCTGAGAATGTGATGATTGTCGACTTATTAAGAAATGATCTTGGTAAAGTTGCTCGGCCTGGCTCCGTATCTGTCCCCAAACTGTTTGCCATTGAGAGCTTCCCCGCGGTGCACCACTTAGTAAGCACCGTTACCAGTGAACTTGCACAAGGAAAAACCGCGGTTGATCAATTATATGCAGCATTCCCTGGAGGGTCGATAACAGGCGCACCAAAAATTAGAGCCATGGAAATCATCGAAGAGCTAGAGCCGCACCGACGCAGTGTATATTGTGGATCAATTGGCTATTTAAGTGCATGTGGTCGAATGGATACATCCATTACCATCAGAACACTAATATGCCACAACAATACAATATTTTGTTGGGCCGGTGGCGGCATTGTTGCAGATTCGGAAGCTGATTTAGAATATCAAGAAACTTTTCATAAAGTACAAAAAATCTTACCTATACTTAGTAAACAATGAATCTCGTTTGGAGAAACAGTGAAACTATCTGATGTTATTGCCAGATTTCATATTCATGCTGATACAACAAGCGACCATCAAGCACATACCAGCGTTCGTGACAGCGCCATTTTGTTACCTTTAATTGAAGAACACGGTGAAGCTGCTTTACTATTTTGCAAACGCCCCGCTTATCTGGCACATCACCCAAGTCAAATTTGTTTTCCTGGTGGCAAAGTAGAACCCAGTGACAAATCAAAAACACACACGGCCGTGCGAGAAACACAAGAAGAGCTGGGAATAGAATCACAATACATAAACCCCATAGGTCAGCTCAACGAGCATAATACTTTAACAGGGTTTTGTATTAGACCTATCGTGGCAACACTTGAAAAACATGCCATATGGCATACTAAAAGTGCTGAAGTTGATCATGCTTTTACCATCAAGCTCTCGCACCTGATAGACCATAATAACTGGCAAACTATGCATGTTGAATATGCCGGTAAGTCACGTCAGATGGACGGCTTTTTAACACCATATGGTCTCCTATGGGGCGCAACCGCCAGTGTCGTTAAAAACTTTGTTAAATTGGTTGAGTAAGCATAATAAATTCATAATTGAACTGGTTACAATTATGCATTTTAAAGTTATGATGTGCGCCCGTTCAAAGGCAATGTTGAGTATAAATTATGATTAGTGCATTCGATATGTTTAGTATCGGTATTGGACCTTCGTCGTCGCATACCGTCGGTCCAATGCGCGCGTCTCGTTTATTCGTACAAGATTTACAATCTAAAGGAATGATCGAAGACGTTACTGCTGTTAAAGTCGAGCTATACGGCTCATTAGGTCAAACTGGTATTGGCCACGGTTCAGGTAAAGCGGTTATTTTAGGTCTTGCAGGTTACGATCCTGAGACCATCGACGCTGATACTGTTCCATCTATCTTAGATCAAATCGAAAAAGAACAAGTGATCTACTTAGATAAAACCCACAAAGCAGCTTTTCCTAAGCAAGGCGCCATCGTATTTCACCGTAGAAAAACCCTTCCAAAGCACTCTAACGCAATGGAAATTGTTGCTTTTAATGGTGACGAACGTCTGCATAGCCAAGTATATTATTCAATCGGCGGTGGCTTCATTGTAACTGACGAACAGTTTGACTGTGAAAAGCAAGCGGCGCTAGATATAAGAGAACAAAACCCTGCTCCTTACCTATTTGAAAATGCAGCTGAACTCCTTGCTTTGTGTAAAGACTCTGGCCTGAGTGTTTCATCTTTAATGATGGCAAATGAAAAAACATTGCGTACACAGGCAGAAATTAAAGCTGAATTGTTTAATATCTGGGAAGTCATGAAAGCGTGTATCGAGCGCGGTATGAGAACCGAAGGTATTTTACCTGGTGGCTTAAAAGTTAAGCGTCGAGCACCTAGTCTGTATTTAAAGCTCAATGTAGAAAACAGTAATGATCCATTACGGGCCATGGACTGGGTTGATTTGTTTGCCCTCGCCGTTAATGAAGAAAATGCTGCTGGCGGCCGTGTTGTAACAGCACCGACCAATGGTGCCGCCGGTATTTTACCATCAGTATTAATGTACTATCACACATTTATTCGAGAAGTTGACGAAGAAATTGCCACCCGTTACTTACTGACAGCTGCAGCAATTGGTATTTTATACAAAAAAAATGCCTCTATTTCTGGTGCTGAAGTAGGCTGCCAAGGTGAAGTCGGCGTTGCGTGCTCAATGGCCGCAGGCGCATTAACAGAAATTATGGGCGGCAATGTCGTACATGTTGAAAATGCTGCAGAAATTGGTATGGAACACAATTTAGGCTTAACCTGTGACCCTGTTGGTGGTTTAGTGCAAGTACCTTGTATCGAACGAAATGCGATGGGCGCCGTCAAAGCCATCAACGCTTCTCGACTTGCCATTAGAGGTACTGGTGACCAAAAGGTATCGCTCGATAAAGTCATTAAAACCATGCTAGATACTGGTAATGACATGAAGACAAAATATAAAGAAACAGCCCGCGGTGGATTGGCTGTGAATATTATCGAGTGCTAACGCTGCCAATGTAACGTTCTGATTGACCCAAGCTCAATCGTGCTTGGGTTTTCACTGTTTAATTTCACCGAATATTAACGGTTTTTTCTGACGTATCGCGTGTGTTAAAAAGCGCATCAACGCGCGAATACGTGGAACATCTTTAAGGTCTGGGTGAGTTAGCACCCATATATCCTGATGTATCATTAACGACTGAGCGTTTAAACGCTTAAGTCCTAACGTGTCTGCAATATAACAGGCACCGAGTATCATTCCTTGATCTTTTAAAGCCGCGTAATGACGCAAGACTAAATCTTCGATTGTAAATCCAATCGGTGCATCAGGGAAGGGAGATTGAGCAATCCAGGTCGGTGCTGCCTGTTGATACACATTAGTTATCCACTGATATTGTGAACACTCCTTCGCTTCTAAATATGCCTCACTGGCATAATAACCCAAATAAATGGGAAATAAGCGATGTCCAACTAAATGCTCATCGGGTGTATTAGATACCCTCACAACAACGTCTGCTTCAGATCTATCTAAATCAGCTAAAGAGTATGAAGTATGTACATGTAAAGAGATATTTTTATGCTGAGATTGAAAATCATGTAACGCGTCAAAAATTAAGAATTGCGCAATTGCAGGTGGCACTGATAAATGAATATTACCCGATAGATCCGCATTGACACTTTGCTCTCGGCGTAAATCGCTTAATATCAGCTTTTCAATTTCTTGCGCTGAGTGTAATAAGGTTTTGCCAAAACAGGTTAGCACAAATCCAGATTGATTCGACTCAAACACATCTGCATTGTACTTATTCTTTAATGCCAATACTCTCCTTGAAACTGTCGAGTGATTTAGCGTTAATATCTCAGCTGCACCGCGCAATGTTTTGCCTCGATATAACGCCAAAATCAGCCGATAGTCATCCCAGTTTTCCATTTTTTCCTTATCTTTATATTGGTAATACTGTATTTGGTGAGTGCACTGTGAAAGCAGATATTTTCCAACTTGCACCAACTTTATTGATAAAATACGTCGCCCCCACTCGGTTATGTACTTCACCGGTTTTCAAATAACGGACAGCTCTGTTACTCACAATTGCAACTGAGTCACTCAATTGTTGAATGCCCACTTTCTCCCATGAAACACGTGTAACACCTTGCTTTTTTAAGTTATCTAAAAAGCCTTTAACCTGTTCGTTAAATTTATTAGCTGATGTAACTGCTGCCCCACTTCGGCCAGAAAGTACCATCATTTTATCATGATACAATTGCGTCTTGTTCGTCAACTCACCATGGCGTAAATAGTCATTATATTTGTCCATATAAGCGGCAAATACCGCTTCAATCTCCATGACATCAGCTTGTTTTGCTTGTGTTGTTAATGACATTAATGCCATATAAAGTAACCAGAATATAGGCAGTATTTCTTTCATATTTTTCTCATGCTCCAATTAAAGTTTCGACACAAGAATAACAATCGATGTAGCCTCTGTCGTGGAGTGATTTTATATAACGGTGTTGCACATATGCAACATCGACAAGCCTGAGTAGCGGTGGCATATAGAACGGTAGCATTTACTAAACGATTTTCTCTACTGTTTATCTTATCGAGCTTACTTCCAAAATCTACTAAAAACACTCTAACACCGCCCTCCTACTCACGATTAAAAGTGCGATAGCCACGTTAGTTCCTTGGTATTAAACCCAGCTTCTGATGGCACAAACCCTACATTTTTTCTCACTTAACACTTTTATTTACATTGCCTAATGATATATCGTAGAAACTCTACTTCTCCACTTAGAACGCATATGCTCAAGCTACCCTTGTTATTTACGCTCGTTGGCACGGCCCTGTTTACTTCCGCTCAACCTAGTCAGTTTCTTGTATATGGTGATATGCCTTATTCTGATGTGGATGCAAAAATGCTCAGTAAACCTACCGGCATACTTTATAAAGCAGCACAAAGTACACCTCATGACTTTGTTGTACATGTTGGAGACATTAAATCCGGTGCGGTACCTTGCACAAACACGATACTAAAAGAAAATTACACACTCATTAGCCAGATAAGTACGCAACCTTTTATTTATACGCCTGGAGACAATGATTGGACTGACTGCGATAGAAAAAGCCTAAAACCAAGGTATGACGAGCTCGAACGATTAGATTTCATTCGTACAGAGTTCACTCACACCTCAGCAAAACTTAACAAATACACACGGCAAACAGCGCAACCTGAGAATCAAGCTTGGCTACATAATAATGTTCGTTTTATAACCTTGCACGTGGTTGGCACTAATAATGGCCGTAAGCAAATTTTAAACTCAGATAAAAAAATCGCACGCGCGCAAGTACAAGCCAGAGACTCACATAACTTAAACTGGCTAACATCTCATTTAAATGAAAACCTAACTGCGGCGGTGATATTTATGCAAGCAGATATATTTGCTCCTCCAAAACATGACAAAGCTTGCACTGATACTCGCCAAAAGAAGTGTGATGGGTTTAAAGTATATAAAGAGGCATTGAACAAACTTGCAAATACGTATGACTTTCCCATTTTAGTCAGTCATGGAGATACAAAAGCATTTTGCTTATCGAAAATAGCTGCTGGGTTATGGCAACTGAACGGCCCTGGTGACTTTCAGTATTTAGACATCGCCAAAGTCACTGTAGATGTTAAAAATAAAGTAACACCTTTTTCTGTACGCTCTTTACTGACAAATAAAACGATACATGATTGCCAATAATATAGGCAATCATGACTGTGATATAAAGTACATGTACAGAGGCTTAGTTCAATACCGCCTCAAAAGTAAAGAATACTTGGCCACCCATTTCATCAGCCAATGGGTTATTCTTTTGCGATTTTTTAAATTCAGCAATTAATAAGTATCTACCAGCCTCTGGTAATGTAAACGAGATCTGCCCCTTTTGATCAGAGGTCAATTTCAATGCATCCAAATTGTTCCTATAGCGCGCACCATCTTTAATAATTTCAACTTCTACGCCTTTTTGTGGCAAGCCATCAAACACAAATTGCAGTTGTGCTTTTTCATTTTGAGCAATGTCAGACGGATGTGTAATTGGCTTCAACTCTAAACCCTGCTTGGTTAAACGGTAGTTCTCTGTGGGTGCATTGAGTGTTACGAAGGTCATAACTTGCGATTTAGAGGCCAGCGTGTTGACATTTTTAGCGCCTTTGGGAAGTTTAGCATCACGATTCGCTTTGCTTGTATTGCGTAGCCACTGCGTACCATCCTTTCCTTTTATTTCATAACTGGTCCAGTAACTGACATCACTATCCAAAAACATTTTATACGTTCCGTCTTCCACTAAATTAATGTCCACTACGCTTTTACGGTGACCTCGAAAGCTTGAACTTGGACGAGCACGTTCACCATTTGGTTTAATAATACTAAACCTGTCTGAACCCATTGGCTTATCGACGTCAAACGTTTCGTTAGATGCCGTAACATCGGCCATTATCCATACCTGTTCTTCGCCCGACACACTAAAATGAGTAGGTAAAATCCAACGGTTATGTGCCTGTGCCGAGGTAGCCATTGAAAATACTAAAATAGCGAATAACTTTAATTTAGACATACTTTTTATTCCTTAATCGAAAATGTTGCGATATTTGTTTCTGGGGTAGCTTTAAGGGTATAAGTCTGCGCCTGCCCATTTAAGCTAAACTTTTTCTTAATAATGGCTCGACCACCGTTCTCTCTAACGACTTCAACTTTCAAGGTATAATTGTCATTCTCTAGTCTATTCCCTTGATCATCACTCGCTTTAAAATTCAAACGATAATCTCCCGCTGGACGTGTTGCAGAAGTGATAGAATCAACCAGCTCAGGTGCTCGTCGCCCTACTTTTCGCCACCAAGTACGAATATCTTTAAGCCACTTAGCCCCTTCACGCCAGAGTAATAACGTACGCACACTTTTACCTGCGTCGTCCTCAATCCAAACCGCAACATAAGGATTGTGGTACTCTCCTGTTTGTTTCGCTAAGTTGATTGATAGTTCAATTTCTGTACTCTGCGCTTCCCCCATAAGGAATAACGCTACAACTAAAACCGCCCATTTTTTTATCACTTTACCTCCTCGAAAAATCAAACTGTGCTACACATAAAATACGTAGCAAAAAAATACCGCTAAGGTCGTTACTAAACTCAACGCTAAGGTTTTATTTACGCGTCGCTGTGCAAGTGCCAAAACAAAACCTGTAATACTAAATAAAATCATTAATATGGCGCTAGCATCGATTATAAAGCGCCACAATGCACCGCTATTACGGCCTTTATGTAAATCATTGAGTTTTGCCCACATGCCATAATTTGTTTTTTCTATAAACGCGTCACCACTTTCTAGATCCACTGTAATGGCCAAATGTGCGCCCGGGCCCTTATCACTGATAAACAGCTCATACTCATCTCGCTCTAATGTAAGTCTCTTACCATTAAACCAACTTTGTTGATGCAAATATTTTATGAGTTCACCTTGGTGCTCTACCCCAAGTAATGAACGAGGCAATTGAAGTTCCAATTCATCAACATACGCTTCGTTATCTGCAAACCATTCTGGGTGATTCAACGTTACCCCTGTAATGGAAAAAAACACCATCAGTGTTAATAACGCCATAGATACATAAACATGGATCACACGAGAGTAATTGAGAAAAGATTTATTTATCCGCACGAGGGGTTTCCTTAATGTGTACGACGAACACGTCCATACAATTTAAAGCCATTTTTGATTGGTTATTTACTCTAATGCGCAGCTTGCTGCAGGCGACAATATGTTGATCAGACGATTGTTAACCGTCAAAATACAGGAGAAAAAACCCAAATACATCGAATTAATTTCCCCTCTGTTGTTTTTATCAAATAGTTTACAAAACAAACACATAACAATCACAAAAATGGGGGTTATCACGTTATTTTATTCAATGGAAAAGCCATTAATGTAATACTGGTTTTGAGGTAAGCAATACATAGAAAATTATATAATTCGGTTTTACTATTTACATACTTATTAAGCATTTTTTCTGAACCAATCAGTAGATCTACACCACTGCTTAGTATTTTCTAGCCAAACTAACCCGCCAACTATTTTGGAAACTAAGTACTCTCACAAGTTATTTCCTATATGCACAGCTACTCCTTCAGAAGACACGATATACTAAAAACAAAAAAGCCGAGCATTGCTCGGCCTTTTACTGATTTAGTTTAATACTTAAATATATTCAACTTCGATGATTTCATATTCAACAGCACCATTTGGTGTTTGAATATTCGCTGTATCATCTAACTCTTTTCCAATTAGTCCACGCGCGATAGGTGAATTAACCGAAATTAAATTACTTTTAATATCAGCTTCATCATCACCAACAATGCGGTATTTCACTTCTTCATCAGTATCAACATTAACGATCGTTACGGTTGTACCAAATATCACTTTACCGTTATTGGCAACCTTTGTGACATCAATAATTTGAGAAGTGGAAAGCTTCGCTTCAATTTCTTGAATGCGGCCTTCACAAAAACCTTGCTGCTCACGCGCTGCATGATATTCAGCATTTTCTTTTAAGTCGCCATGTTCACGCGCATCGGCGATATCGGCAACTATTTTAGGGCGAACTACCGATTTTAAATGGTTTAGTTCTTCACGAAGTAATTGCTCACCTCGTACTGTCATCGGAATTGATTGCATAAGTATCTCACTTATCGCCAAGGTTTCTAGGCCTTGGCTTTGTCCTTAGTTCAATCGTTGGTGTAATTCTTGTACAGAGTTCACTACATTTCTGTCATCTGCAGCATGCGCAGTACAGTTAGCAAACGCTGCATTAAGCGTTGTGGTGTAATTTGTCTTATGTCTTAATGCACCACGACGTAACACCTTCGAGTCTTCAATTGCTTGGCGACCTTCAGTGGTATTTACAATGTAGCTATACTCACCATTTTTGATACGGTCAAGAATATGAGGTCGGCCTTCAAATACCTTGTTCACACGGCGAACTTCAATGCCTGCTTCTTCAAGGGCTTTTGCGGTACCGTTTGTTGCATCTAGCTCAAAACCAATTTCTCTCATGGTTTTTGCTAATTCAACAATACGTGACTTGTCGCTGTTACGCACAGATAGTAGCGCGCGGCCACCGCGTGGTAAAGCATTACCCGCACCTAATTGTGCTTTTGCAAACGCATCGGCGAAATTATCACCAACACCCATCACTTCACCCGTTGAACGCATCTCTGGGCCACGTAATGGATCAACACCTTGGAACTTAGCAAACGGCAGTACCACTTCTTTTACACTGTAGTACGGTGGAATAATCTCTTCAGTAACACCTTGGCTTGCTAAGGTTTGACCCGCCATACAACGCGCAGCCACTTTAGCCAATGCCACACCTGTTGCTTTTGAAACAAACGGCACTGTACGAGCAGCACGTGGGTTTACTTCAATTAAATACACTTTGCCATCTTTAACAGCAAACTGCGTATTCATTAAACCAACAACCCCAAGCTCAAGCGCCATACCAGTTACTTGCTTACGCATAACGTCTTGTATATCTTGCGGTAAAGAATGTGCTGGCAATGAACATGCAGAGTCACCAGAGTGAACACCCGCTTGCTCAATGTGCTCCATGATGCCGCCAATAATAACTTGCTCGCCATCACAAATTGCATCTACGTCAACTTCAATCGCATCATCTAAGAAACGGTCAAGCAATACAGGTGCTTCATTTGACGCTTGTACAGCCTCTGTCATATAACGGCGTAAATCATCTTCGTCATAAACGATTTCCATTGCACGACCACCAAGAACATAGGATGGACGAACAACTAGTGGAAAGCCAATCTCTTGAGACTTAGCAATCGCTTCTTCCGTTGACGTTACCGTTGCATTTTCAGGCTGTAAAAGGTCTAAACGGTCAACCAATTGCTGGAAGCGTTCACGGTCTTCAGCACGGTCAATTGCATCTGGTGATGTGCCAATTATTGGAACACCGTTTGCTTCAAGCTCACGCGCTAATTTCAGTGGTGTTTGACCACCGTACTGAACGATAACACCCACAGGCTTTTCAACACGTACAATCTCAAGGACATCTTCAAGCGTAATTGGTTCGAAGAATAAGCGATCAGATGTGTCATAATCCGTTGAAACCGTTTCAGGGTTACAGTTAACCATGATAGTTTCGTAACCATCTTCACGCAATGCAAGTGCTGCGTGCACACAACAGTAATCGAATTCAATACCTTGACCGATACGGTTTGGACCACCACCAATCACCATGATTTTATCTTTATCAGACGGATTCGCTTCACACTCTTCATCATAAGTAGAGTACATGTAAGCGGTGTCTGAGCTAAACTCTGCCGCACATGTATCTACACGCTTATATACTGGCAAAATTTCTAATTGGTGACGCTTTTTACGAATTTCTTTTTCTGATACACCTGCAATCTCAGCAATACGTGCATCAGCAAACCCTTTACGCTTAAGACGACGCAAGAAGTCTTTAGTTAAACCCGCTAGACCAACATCCGCAATAGTTGCTTCATCTTTGATAATGTCTTCGATTTGCACTAAGTACCAACGGTCAACTTTAGTCAACTCAAATACATCTTCAACACTCATACCATGGCGCATTGCATCTGCAATGTACCAAATACGCTCCGCACCAGGCTCGCGTAATTCGCGAATGATTTTCTCTTTCGCTTTAGGGTCATCAAGTGCCACAATCGGGTTAAACCCGTTTGCACCCACTTCTAAGCCACGTAATGCTTTATGTAATGACTCTTGTTGGTTGCGCCCAATTGCCATCACTTCACCCACAGACTTCATCTGTGTTGTTAAACGGTCATTGGCACCAGCAAACTTTTCAAAGTTAAAGCGTGGGATCTTAGTAACAACATAGTCAATTGACGGCTCAAAAGAAGCTGGTGTTGCGCCGCCCGTAATGTCATTTTGCAGTTCGTCAAGGGTATAGCCAATTGCCAGCTTTGCCGCAATTTTTGCAATCGGGAAGCCAGTTGCTTTTGAAGCAAGCGCAGACGAACGAGATACACGTGGGTTCATCTCAATAATAACCATACGGCCATCATCAGGATTAACACCAAACTGTACGTTTGAACCACCTGTTTCAACACCGATTTCACGCAGAACCGCCATCGAAGCATTACGCATCAATTGGTATTCTTTATCAGTCAGTGTTTGTGCTGGAGCAACCGTGATTGAATCACCTGTGTGAACACCCATTGGATCGAAGTTTTCAATAGCACATACAATGATACAGTTATCGTTTTTGTCACGAACAACTTCCATTTCGTACTCTTTCCAACCAATCAAGCTTTCATCTATTAACAATTCGCTCGTTGGTGAAAGGTCAAGACCACGAGTACAAATTTCATCGAACTCTTCTTGGTTATAAGCAACACCACCACCGGTTCCACCCATCGTGAATGAAGGACGAATAATACATGGGAAGCCAATACGAGTAAGCACGTCGTGTGCTTCATCAATTGTATGTGCAATTTCTGCGCGAGGACACTCCAAGCCGATATTTTTCATCGCAACGTCAAAGCGTTCGCGGTTTTCAGCTTTATCGATAGCATCTGCTGTCGCGCCAATAAGCTCTACACCATGCTTAGCTAATACACCGTATTTATCTAAGTCTAGCGCACAGTTCAATGCTGTTTGACCACCCATAGTCGGTAGGACAGCATCTGGCTTTTCTTTTTCAATAATCTTTTCAACAACTTCCCAATGAATTGGCTCGATGTACGTCGCATCAGCCATTTCAGGGTCTGTCATAATCGTCGCAGGGTTTGAGTTAACAAGAATAACTCGATAACCTTCTTCTCTTAGTGCTTTACACGCTTGAGCACCTGAGTAGTCAAATTCACAGGCTTGGCCAATCACAATCGGGCCTGCGCCTAAGATAAGAATGCTTTTTAAATCAGTACGTTTTGGCATTATTACTCCGGTCTCAATTAAGCTTTACGAGCTAGCATTAGTTCAATGAAATGGTCAAACAAAGGCGCTGCATCATGCGGACCTGGGCTTGCCTCTGGGTGACCTTGGAAACTAAATGCAGGCTTATCTGTACGGTGAATACCTTGTAAAGTACCATCAAACAATGATTTGTGCGTTGCACGTAGTGTATCTGGTAAGCTTGCTTCATCCGCTGCGAAGCCATGGTTTTGTGCAGTGATCATCACCACGTTACGGTCTAGGTCTTTTACTGGATGGTTACCACCATGGTGACCAAACTTCATCTTAACTGTTTGTGCACCTGAAGCTAATGCCAATAATTGATGACCTAAACAAATACCAAAGATTGGTGTGTCTGTTTCCAGAAAAGTTTTAATTGCATCAATAGCATAGGTACATGGCTCAGGGTCGCCAGGTCCATTTGACAAGAAAATACCATCTGGGTTTAGTGCTAACACGTCTGCAGCGGAGGTTTCTGCAGGTACCACTGTTAACTTACAACCTCGATCCACCAGCATACGTAGAATATTCTTCTTCACGCCAAAGTCATATGCAACTACATGGAATTTTTCTTCTTCTGCCGCAAGCGTGCGGTAGCCTTCACCCAAAGTCCAGCTTGAATCCGCCCAAGTATACTGTTCTTTCGTACAGACTACTTTTGCCAAATCCATGCCTTTTAAACCTGGGAATGCTTTTGCCGCTTCTAATGCTTGTTGCTCATCAAGTGAGTCACCCGCAATAATACACCCATTTTGCGCGCCTTTATCACGTAAAATACGCGTTAATTTACGTGTATCAATATCCGCTATCCCTAAGATATTACGTTCTTTTAGGTAATCGCTTAACGATTGCTCGTTACGGAAATTACTAGCGAGTAAAGGCAAATCGCGGATCACTAGGCCTTTCGCCCAGATCTGGTCCGCTTCTTCGTCTTCACTGTTAGTTCCGGTATTACCGATATGTGGGTAAGTCAGCGTTACAATTTGTTCCGCGTACGACGGGTCCGTCAAAATTTCTTGATAACCAGTCATAGACGTATTGAATACTACTTCACCGACTGACAAGCCGTCAGCGCCGATCGCAGTACCGCGAAACACTGTGCCGTCTTCAAGGACTAACAGAGCGGATTTAGTCAAGATAACCTCCTAAATGGTAAAAAACGGGAGCTAGCTATTACGCTTTCATCCCGTTCACAAAGCGCTTGGTAACACGCAGTAATAATTTTTGGCAAATTCGTTGTAGTTTACAGCACTTTGTCAGGTTCGTCTAATAAAACCATTAAAAACATGATAAATAGCAGTTAAGGCCAAAAAAAACCATTAAGAGGTTAAAAGTACATATTATCTAATGCAAATCAAGCACGTCCTGCATGGTATAAAGTCCATTTGGTTTATCTTTGAGCCATGCTGCAGCCCTTACTGCACCTTTCGCAAAGGTCATTCTTGAACTTGCTTTATGGGTAAGTTCAAGCCTTTCGCCCTCTGCAGCGAAGTAAGCCGTATGTTCTCCTACTATGTCCCCCCCTCTCATCACTGAATAACCAATCTCTTGTTGAGATTTTTCGCCATCATCTTGGCTTCTATCAAACTTTGCAACCTCAGCATGATCCCATCCTTTTGCTTTCGCAATTGCCTCGCCAATCATCAGCGCAGTGCCTGATGGTGCGTCTATTTTATGCCGATGATGGGCTTCAAATATTTCGATATCAATATCCTCTGACAAGGTTTTTGCTGCAACCTGAACCAAATTTTCTAATAAATTAATCCCCACCGAATAGTTTCTTGAAAACACAATGGGAATATACTGAGCTGCGTCTTTTAAGGTGCTCATCTCTTCGTCGCTAAGCCCTGTAGTACCAATCACCATAGGTACTCGTTGCTTTATCGCAAGAGCCAAATGCGCTTTCATTCCCTCAGGTAATGTAAAATCAATTGCAACATCTACGTCTGAATTAAGTGATTTGTCACTGGCGAATGACACTTCAGTGTCTCGACATCCAATGACAGGCCCAACGGGTTGTCCTATCAATACGTTAGATTCTCGCACTAACGCTGTCGACAATTGTGCGTACTGTGCTGATAGGCTTGCTTCACATAGCACTTTACCCATTCTTCCATTCGCACCAAAAACAGCTATTTTAATCATATCAAGCTCCTATTAAGTTACGAGTCGTTATACCGAGATTACAAATAGAAATCATCTGTTATTTTCTTATATCTATTAACCTATTTACTTTGTTCTATGGCGTATTAAATAACCGCTATGCGATTTTTACCCCCTCGTATTTTCATTTAAACCCCCTCATCAAGACACGAAAGATAATAAAAACAATTACTAATCATATGCAAAAGCAACAAACAAACGCTTTTTGGTTAAAAACACTAGAAATCACAACACCCAATATGGGAACGCTGGTACTCTTCGGTCATTTTAAAAATGCGCGATTTATCAAGCACAATGTCATGAGCACTAGTAGCAATGTATCGCGCTCTACCATGATCTAGTCACTGGGTGAAGCATAACCAGTACTTTAACGTAAGGGGCTCAGACATGTTTTAAAGAAAAAGGATGGCAGCACACAATATGCATTCTCACAGTACAGCGTTAAACAAGTGCATTTGCCTAAGTTCAGAGCAACTTGGTACCGTTGTTTTTAATCATTGTTTAATTGTCCACGCACAGCACAACATCGCATCCATGCAAGAGCCCACTATATTTATTAATGAAATATTTCATTATTATCAACATATCAATTACTTACAATTTAAAGATCCTGCGTGGCAATCAAACCCAGCTTCACAACAGCTTGGCAAGCATATTAATATTTTTAGCTTCTCAAGGTATGAATTTTATAACTGTCCTGAATTATTACTCTTTCGCCCTAACGACTCTCATTTTAAAACTTTCCCGAGCACAATTTCTCCTATGGGCCAGCCCTATTTGGCCGATAAACTATTATATAAAAGAAGAGATCGTGATATAAACCACACTATTAGTTTTAAGGTCATAGATCCTGAATCCGATTTAGCGCTATTTCATCAGTGGATGAACAATCCGCGTGTAGCACAGTTTTGAGATCAAGCGTGGTCAGAAAAAGCATTAAGTGAATACATACATAATAAACTCGCCTCACCCTTTGAGTTGCCACTTACCGGCTACTTTAATGAAGTGCCATTTGGTTACTTCGAGCTCTATTGGAGTGCAAAAGAGAGCATCGCACTACCCATGGCAAGCCTTCGATAGAGGGCTGCACCAATTAGTCGGCAATGAGCTATTTCGGGGAAACAAATTCTTTAAAGCCTGGTGTACAGCAATCTCTCACTTTATCTTCCTCGATGATATACGTACCCAAAAGATCGTATTAGAGCCCAGAAGTGACAACCACCGTTTACTCAATCAAATACATAAATTGGGCTTTAAAACCGAGTTTGAGTTTGAATTCCCACACAAGCGTGCTGCACTTGTATCCATCCAGAGAACTGAGTTTTTTAGAGAAAACTTCTCTTGTTTCTCTTCATGAGTAATGTCAACCTAGTAACGCTTTGAATTTACATCAATGTATTCAATAAAAATAGGCTATACCGCTCTGTGAAATAATAAGCTGTATTAAACGGCTTATTATTGTTACTAAATATAATTGACAAACCATCTAGCCATCTATACATTCACACATCCATTACAACTATTACTTGAATTATGCGCTTGAATGTGAAAACAATGGCGACATAACAATAAAAAATATTTTTGATATGAGGTCTCAATGCACGAGCCAATGAATAAACTAGCCGCAAAGTTGTCTTTGTTACCGTTACTTACCTTTGTCGGCCTATTTTTGGGTGTTGGTTTGTATTTGCAGTCTCAAGGGGTTGATTATGCGTTTTACCAGCTCCCCGCCCCCGTCGCTATTTTACCTGCGATTGTCATCGCATTTTTAATCAATAAAGCCTCTATAAACGAAAGTGTTGAAACCTTTATAAAAGGTGCTGGGCACAGCAACATCATAACAATGTGTCTCATTTACTTGCTAGCGGGTGCTTTCTCTGCGGTTGCCAGTGCAACAGGTGGGGTGGATGCGGTTGTAAATGCGGGTTTGTCTCTTATCCCTCCTGCCTTTTTACTGCCTGGGTTATTTTTGATCTCCGCGGTTGTCTCCACTGCCATGGGCACGTCAATGGGCACCATTGGCGCAATAGGACCAATCGCATTAGCTGTATCAATTAAAACAGGAATTGATCCAGCGTTAATGGCCGGTACGATTGTCTCCGGGGCCATGTTTGGTGATAACTTATCGATTATTTCAGACACCACGATTGCTGCAACTCGTACTCAAGGGTGTGAAATGAAAGATAAATTTAGAGAAAATCTAAAAATTGCACTTCCAGCTGCCGTATTAACAGTATGCCTATTAGTATTTTTAACACCCGAGGCCCAAGTTGTCGAAACTAAAGAGTTTGACTGGCTATTAGTGCTACCTTACGCATTTATTTTATTCCTAGCCGTAGCGGGAATGAACGTATTTGTCGTGCTATTTAGCGGAATTATTTTTGCGGCAGCAATGGGCTTTACCGGAGACTATGAAATGGCCAGTTTTGTAAAGGATATATACGAAGGCTTTAGTAGCATGCAGGAAATATTTTTACTTTCAATGTTTATCGGTGGACTCTCTGAGTTCATACGTATTAATGGTGGCTTAGACTATTTGGCTAAAAAGATCCAAGGGCTCACTGCCATCATAGCAAAATGGCATCGCCAAGTTGCAGACCAACTTGGTATTGCGGCACTCGTACTAACAAGCAATTTATGTATTGCGAATAACACAGTCAGTATCATTGTTGCAGGGCCCGTCGCTAAAAAATTAGCTGATGATGGCGAAATACCGGCAAAACGCTCAGCCAGTTTACTGGATATTTTTGCCTGTGTTATGCAAGGCTCATTACCTTACGGCGCTCAAGCACTCTTGCTAGGTGCCACATTTAAAATTAGCCCCTGGGATGTATCAACGTCTTCATACTATTGTTTTATACTCGCCATTACTGCCGTTACCATTATTTGCTTGAAACGCAACAAGCTATAAATTTAATATTAGGCACCATTTTTGGTGCCTTTGCTATACTCTTCGTTGTCGCTCACGTACTTATGGAATGTACTAAACAATGACGAAACTACTCTTATTTGCGCTTGCCTCTATGTACCTTTACTCTATGCCGGTTTTCGCCGCAAACTGGAGTAAAACCCAACTTCATCTCAACTATGGGGAATTTACTAACCCTTTTACCCGTAGTGAAGCAAAAACCAGTGTTTTTTCACTTCAGCATGCATCCGCTTATGACTACGGTGAAAACTTTTTCTTTGTCGATTATTTAGATGACGATATACAAGATAACTATCAAGACCGTGACTTCTATATGGAGTGGTACTCAACCGTCAGTTTAAGTGCTGTCAGCGGCTACTCATTTCAAAAAGGTATTCTCAAAGATATTGGGCTGGTAATGGGGGTTAACATTGCTGGCGACCCAAAAGTGGTTAAATATTTACCCGGTATTAAGCTTAGCTGGGATATTCCTGGGTTTACTTATTTATCAACCACAATAACGGGCTATTTTGATGACAGTGCCGGTGTCGCAAAGCAAGGGGCACCGTCGCAAAGCAATGCATGGATGTTTGATTTGGCATGGGGTTACCCGTTCACTTTAGGGGATCATAAGTTTTTATTTACAGGTCACGCTGAATATATTGGTTCTCGCCAAAATGAATTTGGTATTTATGTCAATGACTGGCTACTCGCCCAGCCCATTCTTCAATGGGATTTAGGCCATGCTCTGGGTAACAAAAGTGATACATTGATGCTGGGGATTGAGTGGCAAATATGGCGTAATAAACTTGGCGGAACTGTAAATGAATCGGTTCCACAAATTCACCTTGCGTGGACATTTTAAACTTTGCAAGCGCAAAAGGCACTGTATTAACAGTGCCTTTTTTCGTTTAACCCTCTTTCAATAGGCTAATTAGAACTTTACATTAACCCCTGCATAGAAGTAACGACCTAACGTATCATAGGTATATGGATCCGTATTTGAATCATTATTCCCTGTATAATACGGAGGTTGTTTATCAAATAAGTTGTTGATCCCCGCAGAGATTTTTATACTATCATTTATAAAATAACTTCCTGATATATCATGATACATCACTGAAGGAGTACTTGGTGCATAACAGGATGATGATTCACTTAAGCAGGCATAACTGTCCATACCAGAAATATAGCGCACCTTATAATTGGCATACCAGTCATCGGCTTTCAAAGCTAAGCTTAAGTTAGATTTAATATCAGCATAGCCTCCTGAGCCAGAAGTGATCAGTCCGGTATAATCAATCGTTTCTCCTGCGTTAGTGACGACTCGCTCATGCAAAAATGACGTGTCTAACCCTGCTGACCAATGATAACCCATGGCCTCAAACTTATAGAGTAAATTTAAATCTAGGCCGCGCGTTGTTTCTTGGCCAATGTTTTGTAATTGGTTATTAAATGTTGCCTTACCATTTGATACTTGCACATTCGCAGATTGACATACCGCTGTATCCTGATTCTTTAACTGCCCTGTACTGTCTATGCAGCTATCCACAATAAACTGATTATCAACACTGCCGATAGCATTGCTAATTGCGATGTCGTAATAATCAAGTGTCATTGATATACCCTGTAGCCATAGTGGTTCATAAACAAGCCCAGCGGTAATCGTGTTAGCTTCTTCAGGTGTTAACTGATCATTACCACCTACGGTAACCTCTGCTTGGCTATCAAGTAGTGCATGATTAATTTGCTCAAACGATGGTGAGTTACCCCCATACAGTTCATCAACCGTGGGCGCTCTAAATGCAGTCGAGCGCACCCCACGGAACATTAGTTCATCATTGACTTTCCAAGTAAAACCCAGCTTCCAAGTTGAATCACTGCCAAAACTTGAATAGTCAAATGCCCTTACCGCCGCACTTAAATCTACGCTCTGCGCAAAAGGTAAATCAGCTAATACTGGTACTGCTAACTCTAAAAAAGCTTCACTAACATCATAAGAGCCACTGGTAGGCTCTACTTTAGGATCGTTAGCAAGCCCCTGTGAAGTCAATGAATCGGGTGTATACCATGCTTTTTCAGTACGGCTTTCCACCCCAGTCGCGAACCCCATATAGCCTGCAGGTAATTCCCACAATTCACCAGAAAGAGAAGCACTCAAATTAAGCATTTGGCTACCGCCAGTATTTTGCTCGGTGTAAATATAATCAGACATATTCTCTGTCGACCAAGCTGTTTGATCGAGCGGATTAAACTTGCCACTCTCTATATCTTCAGTGAGGTTACCCACATTATGTAAATTAGACAGCTTATCAACTGAGTCATTTCTGCCAAAGTTTAAAGCAACATCCCAATTATAATCATTTTCCAATATCCCTTCTAAGCCTACTACTGTTCTGAGTGTATCAACTACTTGAGAAAAATCCCGCGTACCTGTATCTGTCATTCGACGACGATAATGAATGGTATCTCCATACTCAGCGCCATGCTCAAGCAAATCGTCGCCCATTGCTTCAGAGTAAGTAAAATCAAACCAAATCGGCTGTGGTGCCATTTGTTGCTCTGACCAACGCTTTGTGTACATTGCTTCTGTAAATAAAGTCGTTTCATTTGATAGCTCATAATTAACAAGCCCTGTTAAATTTAAGCTCTTCATCGGAGTATACAAATAGCTTTCTTGCGAATAATTATATGGATCTGATTCTGGATTATATTCACTATAAGAGCCATCAGGACGACCTTGTAACTCTTTACCGTTCTCTAAATATACATGGCCATTAGGTGTAATTGAGGATCCCCCACACAGTAACTCTTTACCGTCGTCACTTTCCGTAATTGGGCATGTGGAAAAATCACGGTCCGCTTGGCTTGCTTCTCCTCGGTCCATATATTGCAAACCAAAGACCATATTTCCTTTATCAAAACTATTGCCAAAAATAAGAGCAATGCTATTTCTTTGTGCATCTCCTTCACTACTTAGACCTGTCTGAGCATTTAATTCCGCTCCCTCGAAATCATCTTTCAAAATAATATTAACCACACCTGCAACTGCATCGGTGCCGTAAACAGCAGAAGCACCATCTTTAAGTACTTCTATATACTTAACCATAGATATAGGTATCGTATTTAAATCAACTGTAGATGCGGCCCCAGTACCAGAGTTAATCATACGTCGGCCATTGACAAGTACTAAGGTTCTTTGATCCCCCATTCCGCGAAGGTTGATACTGGCATTGCCACCTGAGCCATTATTTACACCGGGGTTAGTCATAGCACCACCAGCGGCGGTCATATCTTGTAAAATATCGTCAATGGTCACAGCACCTGAAGCTTTGATATCCTCGGCACCAATAATTGTCACAGGGCTTGCAGTTTCCATATCTGAACGCTTAATTTTAGAGCCTGTCACCTCTATCTTCTCTATCGGTTTAATCATTTCCTGTGCTTGCACACACTTTGAGATAATCGGAACGGAAACAACGATAGACAATGCTATTACTGATTTTTTCATATTCACCTTCTTTACTTTGATATGGCTAAACTGGTCGCCAATAACATGTGTTTAATGTGTCGGATTGCCAAACTAGAGTGCCTTAGATGAATGAAAAATGACTAAGTGTTCAGTGATAACTCACCACACTATAAAAAAGACCACAAAACGGAAAAAAGTAGTTACCAAGCACACAAATTTACAATTAAAATATTTAAAAACAATCAGTTGAAAACAATCAAGAAAAAAGGAAAAAGTGAGTAAAACTGCGTTTCAAGCCGTTAAAGAATGTAACTGGGTAAGATCTCGGTAGTCGTTTAATTAATAGGAAACACGCATTAACGTGATTAAGATGTAGGTGAATTATCACTCTTTTAAAATTAAATAGTTGGCAAATTAACCCGCAAGCAACTCAATTATATATTGCGATGAACAACACAATGACTTTATTCATCTTTCAAAGATAATAAGATTACTTCAACTCTACACAGCACCACTGAGTTTTTGCACAGAAGCATGCAATTGAAATTGGTTTTAACCACACCACTATTATTAGACTATTGTTCAGAGATAACCATCGCCTCAACAACCCCGAAAAAATCTGAAATGGTTCGCCGTTTTAAAAGCATTCTCTGTATCTATGTTTGACTCTATATATTCTTTGTGAAAAAATTATGGATAATGGAAACAATGAATTAGCTCAACAATGGACCTGATAGGAAAGAACCGTGAATTTTTGCGCACACAAAGAAACGTTGAATTATCGCCCTCTTGGAATAATGCATACCCATCACGATATATCGACGCATCCATTATAGAGTTTTACGGTACTGATCCAAAAACTTGCTGTGAGCAACAAGTAAATCTATTTCTAAAACACCCACAACATTTAAGTTTGCAGTGGGATGTGATGCATAACACGCCTAAAAGTAAAAAGCCTTCGCATCAATGCTTTATCGACAACTCGAGTAAATTTGCTCATACTTTAGGTTACAAATCAAGATCCAAACCCAATAGAGGGACCTTAGTAATATTAGGCCTAAGTGCAGGGTTTCATATTAACCTGTTACTTAACGCAATCCCCTACAGCGATGTGATTATCATTGAACCAAACGAATTACACCTCGCCATGGCTTGCGCAAAATGTGACTTCAACTTACTGAACAGCATTTGTTTATCTCGAGGTGGATCTTTTACTGTTTCTAACGCTAACAGCTATCAACACTTTCTTCGTTTCATGACTGATACACTCAATGTGCAAGGGCACCATCTCCTTGCCGACATAAGCGTGTATAGGCACCGTTCAGAAGCTGCTATCGATGAGATATACGATAACTTTCGGCAGTGGAGAAACCGTTTTACTTCAATGTGGGGCTTTGTTGAAGATGAACTCATTGGTTTAGAACACACGATAGAAAATGCCCAAAAAGTGCCATTTCAAAGCTACAACGGTTTACTGGAAAATAAGCATAAAGCTTCCGTTATTATTGTGGGTAATGGCCCATCATTAGACAATGATATAGATTACCTCTATGAGTTACAAAGTCAGGTAATCATCGTTTCATGCGGTACTGCATTAAGTACTTTATTAAGAAAAGGGATTACTCCTGATATTCATGTCGAAATGGAACGTACGGCCGCGAGCTACTATTTAAAAGAAAATGACTTAAAAGATCCTTGTCTTAGAGAAACCATTTTTCTAGGCCTCAATACAGTCTACCCAAAGTTCATTGATACATTCAACTACATCGCTCTATTGCCAAAGGCAAATGATATTGGTGGTGAAGTTTTATGTAATAAAATAAAACAATTACACGCACTTTATCATTGCAACCCGACAGTATCTAATATGGCAGTTGCAGCTTTAGCTCATATGGGTATTAATCAATTAGTGCTATTAGGTTGTGATTTTGGCTACATCAACCCAGCACATCACCATAGTAAGTCTTCAATTTACTATGAAACAGATAATATATTATCCTCATTGACCTTTAAATCTGAACTTCAAGTGACTGGAAATTTCAAAGACTCTATCTTCACTTCACGGATCTTGAATGAATCGCGCCAAGCTCTTGAGACACTGATAAAATCATCATCTTCATTACAGTTAATTAATTGCAGTGACGGGGCATTAATATCTGGTAGTGAGTCGATAAAGCTCAAGAATGTAACACTCAGCAATACACCAAAAACACAGATACTAAACCATATTAAATCCACTGCAAAGATGCCACCTACAGGGAAAATACATGTAGAAGAAGTGCTTTCACCTGCAGAGATATTCCTAAAAAAACTACATCATGATATACAAAGTGTCCAATGTGTACTTGAATTACTCAACTTATTAAGCACGTTTAATGTGGAACTAAAAGCATCAAGAGATCTAAAAACCTACCCGCTACTCAGCGGCTCCATCAAGTATACAACGCTCACGATAGCAAGCCATATAAATCATCTACCACCATCTCAATGGCCTGAATATAAGAGATTTATTAATATAGAGCTTAAAAAGCTCATTATTATGTTATTAGAAAAACTCACCAATAAACCTAAAATATGTTAAGGAAAATTAATGAAATTTAATACATTATGTGTACTCCCTGCGGCGATAATTGCCAGTGGTGCAATTGCTCATACGACCGAAACAGTCTCTTTTGAAAACGATAACACAATTGAGGTTCATCAAGATAGCAACCTAAATGATGGCTTTTCTGATGCCGAAGCATTTGGTGCGAACGACTCAGCGGGTGCTGGGGATTCAACCGGTTCAAGACCAGATGACTTTACACCATTTCCAACAACAGAACCCAGTGACCTAACTGGCGGTGGTAATATCCATTATGGGGTTGTATACGTAGACAAAGCCGTTTCTGAAGGTTCAAGTGATTACGAACCTTATCGCCGTATTTGCGTGAAATCAAACAAGCGTATGATTGTTGGGGCTCATTCACCTTATGATCAAACTACACACGGAGAAAAGTACCTTGTTAAAGGCACTTACCAAGCATCATATCCCAAAGCTGGTGATTTTACTAAAATGACTTTGAAGCTTAAAAAAGATCACACTTCAGTCGCTGAATTCATATATTTGCATAAGCTAGGCACTGCTCAATATGAATTCATTGGAGAATCAAGATTAGGTAAACTAGCCAATGGTAGTGTAAAAGCATACTACAAAAATGTAATGCAATATGATTATGAATTATGTCAGGTTACGTTGGGCGCTTATTACTAGTCTTTAAATTTAGCCTATTTATATTAAAATTGGGTGGCTTAATTGAGCCCCCCAATTATGCACACCTATCACGTGCTTGAATCTCTGCCCGCATGTTAAGCACCCGTTAATCCATTAGCAACTGGCATTATTACGCCCCCGCTTTTTTGCTCGATAAAGTGCTAAATCGGCATTTTTCAATACTTGGAAAAATTTCTGCTTTGATAATTTTTGTGCAAAACCAATCGATACGGTCACATTAACAGTTTTGCATGGGTGTGATTTATGCGATTTTCTAAACTTTTTCCCAGTACGTGCAACATCACGGATCACCATATCGTAACTTGCAACCTCTTCGCGTAAACTTTCCAAATAGGGTAAACATGCCTCAGCATTTTTACCCGGAAATACCACAGTAAACTCCTCGCCACCATAACGGAATACGCGTCCTCCCCCTTTTATATTGCCAAGTTTTGCCGCCACCAATTTTAACACCTGATCACCAATATCATGGCCATAGCTATCATTAAACTTCTTAAAATGATCAATATCAATCATCGCTACAGTGTAACGACGGCTCAGTGATAGTGATAATTGATTTAAAGCTCGTCGTGTCGGCAACCCCGTTAAATCATCACGATAAGCTAAATAATAAGACTCAATGCATACAACTAAAAGATAAATTATAGCCACTATGATAGCTATAACTTCAGTGGGTAAAATGAGGTGATGTGACACAAACAATTGCCATGTGACACTACTTATGAGCAACACTCCAATAGTAAAATCTTTAGATTTGATACTCAGCACCAGCAATAATAGGCTAAGTATTGTGCTAGGAAGCATAACGGGTAACAGCTTTTTCAAGTCTAAAATAACATCTAATTGAGGTACTAATGCGATAATATCAACATTAAACCTTACCCAATAAAAAGCGCTCCCAGCACACAGCAAGAAATAAACAATACGAGAAACAGTGTGAATTGACAATAAAGCGCGATCTTTCATTAAGGCTAAAACAGTAAACCATAGTGATATACTTAAGACCAACCAAGACCGATTTTGCTGCCACCAATCAGGCCAGAACATTACTTCCTTCTGACCAATAGTAATCAACAACCAAATAATACATGCTATCGATATCCGGCTGCGATTAAATTGCGCTGCAAAAAATGCAACCAAGAGTAACAATGGCATTGATATCGAAGAGATAATATCAATTCTAGATTCCCAAATTGGCTGAAAATAAACAAGCGCAGTATGAAATATGTATGCACTCGCCACCATTATTATCGTCTTCTTCAATCCAGGGAAATTAAACAATACACCCTCATAAGTCACAAACTATCTTTGAGCCTGTATTGTAAGGTTGAGGTTAACATATTACCACTTTTTAGTTTCTACGCAGTCATTGTAATCTAGTCAAAACTCCGAGGTCCTGTATTTATTTCAACCAAAAAACCATTGCTCAATACGGTGAATACAACATACAATTATGAGCAATACTCATTTAGATACACATTTTTAGTGTAACTATCAACTCACAACAAGGAATTAAGTAATGAAGATATCTCTAAATAAAAAACAGCTAAAACAACTTACGCTCACCAATACTCTGTCAAATTCAGCAACACAGTACGTAGCTGGTGCAGGTCCTAAAACAGCTCGAGCATGTAACAGCAGAGGCTGTAACGATACTGTACATTGCACAGGCCAAGAAGTATGTTGGGATCATACAACGCCAGAAAGAGGTTGTAGATAAATAAAAGTGCGTCGCCCTTTTGTAGAGTGGCACCTATCCATAAACTTAATCAGACACGTATTGAATTAAGTCGATATCCTAATAATCCAATCGGTAAATCAAGCGTATTATTACGGTAAAAGACAAATCAAAGTCACTTCAACTAAATTGCAAACGTCGTCAAGGGCTAAGTGCTTTATAATAAGAAACGAAACATCGAGCTATTTAAAGCAAATTCTAAGCGACAACAATCATAATATTTACGATAACCCTATTTCGGTTGCCCCACTTTTATAAGAATAAAACTCTAAAGACTCATATGTAAAATTATCGAAAATAACACCATTTTATTACTCTGTGAAACACGTCCTGTAAAATGTATTTCAAATAGCGGCAATGATGAATGAACATCATTACACCATAAGAGCGTAGTCTCTCCTAAGGAGTTTCAGGGTTATTGTACCCATAACCTTACCGACCCTTA